>JAPLTJ010000068.1 GCA_026398175.1 Verrucomicrobiia bacterium
CCCATTCCCTGCCTCTATCAGCACAGCGCCGTGAGTTCAATCTCGTGGCACGCTACATGGTTTTGCCGTAGGCTATTTTTAAGTACTAACTTTTTTAATAGACCCCTGTGTATCAAAACACGTGAAATGCTCCTGGATGACAGGCGACAGGTTACAGGAAAAAAGTTGCGTCTCGAGCCAAGATAAGCGATAGTTTTTCCCCTTTAACGATAAATCCTGAATGACGACTAAGATTCCTCCAATGCATGAAGGCGAGCAGGCCGCTCAAGCCCCGATCAACACTGCTCTCACGCCCGAGCAGAAGATTGCTGCATTGCGTGAGATGCTCAGGATCCGTCGCTTTGAACAGCAGGCTCTCAATTTTTACAAACAAGATAAAATGGGGGGATTCCTCCACGTTTACATCGGCCAGGAATCGGTTGCCGTTGCGGCAGCGTCCCTCATGAATGGCCAGGATGAAATGATCACGGCCTATCGCGATCATGGACATGCTCTCGCCGTCGGCATGGGCATGGAAGAATGCATGGCTGAACTTTTTGGAAAAGCAACGGGTTGTTCCAAGGGAAAAGGAGGCTCGATGCACTTCTTTGCCCCTGACAAACATTATTGGGGCGGTCACGGCATCGTGGGAGGACAAGTTCCTCTCGGTCTTGGTTTGGCTTTTGCGTTGAAATACAAAAACATTCCTGGCTGCGCCCTCTGCTTCCTTGGAGATGGAGCTGTTAATCAAGGCCCTGTCAGCGAGTCGCTCAACCTCGCTTCTCTCTTCGACCTTCCCCTCGTCATCATCATTGAAAATAACGGTTACTCGATGGGGACCAGCTTAGAACGTTCTTCCGCCATCAAAAATTATTTGGCCGAGCGCGCTGAGGGATACAATATGGCTTGGGACCTAGCCAACGGCAGCAACTTTTATGAACTGCGCGCCAAACTCCATCACGTCATGGAACGCGCCCGCAAAGAATCAAAACCGTGCATCCTGGAAGTCTCAACCTATCGCTACTACGGCCACTCCATTGCTGATGCGAATGCCAAAAAATATCGCACTGCTGAAGAAATCGAGGCTTACAAAGCTAATCACGATCCGATCACGCTCTGGCAACAACAACTTCTTCAAGAAAAAGTTGTCACCGAGGCTGTGATTACGGAGATCGATGATGCCGCCAAGCAAGAAGCCGCAGCCTCCGTCGCCTTTGCAGATGCCAGCCCTTGGCCCGATCCTGAAAGCATCTTCGAGGATGTCTATTCCGAAATAAATCAGGGAACTCATTTTTTTAGCGATCGCTAAAAAGTAAAGAGTGAAGAGTGAAGGGTAAAGAGTGTTTCAAGATCGAAATAAATCAGTTTATCGAAAATAATATTTAAAAGAATGGTACTTCAAAAAAATTGCATTTAGTAACAGGGCTTCATCCTTGCGCCAGCTACTCTTCACCCTTTACTCTTTACCCTTTACTCAATTCCCATGCCTCTCATCACCTATCGAAAAGCCCTCAACGAAGCCTTTGCGGAAGAACTGACCCGCGATGAATCCGTTTTCCTCATGGGAGAAGAAGTTGCTGAGTACAACGGCGCCTACAAAGTGACCGAGGGACTTTGGGAACGCTTTGGATCCAAGCGCGTCGTCGACACACCGATCAGCGAGGCAGCCTTCCTCGGACTAGGCGTCGGTGCGGCCATGATGGGGCTTCGGCCAGTCGTGGAGTTGATGTTCTGGAGTTTTGCTTACGTCGGCTTTGATCAAATCATCAACAATGCTGGCTGCGTTCGCTACATGTCGGGTGGACTCATCAATGTCCCGATGGTCATCCGCGGTCCAGCCAATGGTGGAACCAATGTTGGCGCCACGCACTCGCACACGCCCGAAAATTTCTTGGCCAACACTCCTGGCCTCAAAGTTGTTGCCCCTGCAACTCCTTACGATGCCAAAGGCCTCATGATTTCCTCCATTCGCGATAACGACACCGTTTGCTTCATGGAGAACACCTTGCTTTATGGTGACATTGGAGAAGTTCCGGAAGGTTCTTACACCATCCCGCTCGGCGTCGCTGACATCAAACGCGAGGGAACTGACATTTCGCTCATCGCTCATGGCCGCGCCGTGCTAACAGCGCTGGCAGCAGCTGAAATACTTGCTACCGAACATGGCATCTCTGCCGAAGTTGTTGACCTTCGCTCGATCCGCCCACTGGACGAAGAAGCCATTTTAAATTCTGTTGCCAAAACACACCGCGCGCTCCTCGTTGATGAGAGCAAACCTTTCTGCGGCATCAGCTCTCAAATTGCAGCCCTCATCGCGGAACAAGCCTTCGATGAACTCGATGCTCCTGTCACGCGGGTCACGGCGCTAGATGCTCCGGCCATCTACAGCATGCCATTGGAAAAACTCCAACTCCCAACGCCAGAGCGCGTCGTTGCAAAAGCACTGACTTTGTTCTGATTTTTTCTGTTTCCTGTAACCTGCAACCTGTAACCTTTTTTTATGCCCGAAATCACGATGCCCAAACTGAGCGACACCATGACCGAAGGAACCCTCCTTCGCTGGTGCAAACAAAAAGGAGACAAAATCGAAATTGGAGATCTCCTTGCTGAAGTCGAAACCGACAAGGCCACCATGGAAATGGAATCCTTCGAGGAAGGAATCCTCACCGAACTTTTTGTTCCGGCTGGAGCCAAGGTTGCCATTGGCGCGCCGATTGCTTTGATTCTTGGCAAAAATGAAACTGCCATTGCTCCAGGAACCGCTGCTCAAGGCCCTGCAAAGACCGCGGCACCTGCTGCTGCGGCTCCCACTATTTCACCTCTTTTCACAGGACGCTCTCGTTCCGCCATTCCAGGCAGAACAGCAGCCACTTCCTCCGAGCGCATCAAAGCGTCTCCGCTAGCTCGCAAGATCGCTGATGCTCGCGGCCTCTCATTGGCGGGACTCACAGGAAAAGGAACGGGTCCTGGCGGCCGCATCATTGCTGCCGATGTCGTGCATGCTCCGTTGACTGCCACTGCACCAGCTGCTGGTGGGACTTCCAGCGTTCCAGCGATTTTGGCAACGCCGATCACTGGAAATCCGGAAACTCAAATTCCTCTCTCCAACATGCGCCAAACGATTGCGCGCGTTTTACTCGCGAGCAAAACTCAAATCCCTCATTTTTATCTCTCGATTGAAATTGATGCAGCTCCGATGGTGGCCTTCCGCAAAGAATTCAACACGACTGGAACTAAAATCACTTTTAACGACATCGTCCTTCTCGCAACAGCGCGTGCCGCAATGGAAAAACCGAAGGTCAATGCTGCGTTTGGGAACGGCGTTATTTTTCAATATGAAAGCGTCAACCTTGCTGTGGCTATCGCTGTCGAAGATGGTTTAGTGACTCCGGTCATTCGCGATGCTCAGAAATTATCGCTCCCACAAATCAGCGCTGCTGTCAAAGATTTGGCGACACGCGCGCGCGACAAAAAATTAAAACCGGAAGAGTATGCTGGCGGAACGATCACCGTCTCCAACCTTGGGGCTTTTGGAATCGATCAATTCTGTGCCATCATCAACCCGCCACAAGCCGCCATCCTGGCTGTCGGAGCGATTGTGAAAAAACCAGTCGTTAACGAGCATGATCAAATTGTGGTTGGCCAACGCCTCAACTTAACGCTGAGCGGGGATCATCGTGTTGTGGATGGCGCTGTCGCTGCTGAATATCTTGGCGCATTGCGGCAGTTGTTGGAATGTCCGAGTCGGTTGTTGTTTTAGGATTATTTAACTGCACTCTTATCCAAAAATAAAAACCAATAACAAAGAAAATACTACTAATTTTATTGCAGCTCCCCACTCGTCATTCCAGCGGACGCTGGAATCCAGGCGAAGGTCTATTCGCATTTGAGTAGTAGCGTCAAAAAAATTTAAAAAGATTGAAGAGGATCAAAAAAACACTTTTCGAAAACAAAAATAAAGATCGTCAGTCGCTGGATTCCAGCGTCCGCTGGAATGACGGTAATGTGTAAGTGTAGGCAGAATGCGGTTAGCGAGGCCTTTCTTCTATTAGTAGATTTTATTTTGGACAAGAGTAATAAGTTTTCTTCTATCTTCTAATTTATGCCCTGCCTTCTCACCTCTTTTGGACTTGGTTTTCTTTACTTCATCAGCGCCATTCCAGCGGCCGTAGCCCTGGGAGCATCAGTTTGGGCCGCCGCTGTGGCCGCATGGCTCGGCTATTCAGCGGGAGGAGCTGTCATTCTTTTGTTAGGAGTTCCTGCTCAAGAATGGTTGCGTAAAAAATGGAAGTTTTCTTTCACTCCTGATCCCACAAAATTATTTTGGCGGATCTTTGACCTCTACGGCGTCATCGGATTAGGCCTCATCGCTCCCATCACCATCGGCCCGCAGCTCACAGCCTTGCTTCTTTTAACACTGGGCATCAAGCCTCAGAAAATTTTTTTTGCGATTGCCCTCGGTGTTATCCCATGGGTCCTTCTCTTTGCAGGAGCCATGCAGAGCGGCTTCCATTTTTTAAAATCACCATAGGGGTCGGTTCCGTTATTGTGATAATTTGGTGCCATAGCATTTATTTTGTAAAAAAATAAACTGACTCTAAGAATACCAATAAATAAAAATTGCGATAGCAAACTTTTTAAACAAGCGTGCTTGTCAAATACCACGCACCATGTTTCGCTATGGCCTCTAAAAATTCTCGCTTCGTTTTGAATTAAAAAAATCGCCTGCTGATTGATCAACCATGAACATTCGCATCTTACAATTTGATGATTGGACTCGCTGGAAAGAACTCCGCAAAGAATCCATCTTGCTCTGCCCTGAAGCCTTCGCTTCTTCCTTTGAGGAGGAATCGAATTTATCCGACCGTCAGTTTCAAGATTGGATCACCAAAAATGTCATCTTCGGTGCTTTCGTGGACGATCGATTGATCGGAACGGCTGGTTTTTTCCAAATGGAATTGGCCAAGGAAAAACATCGTGGCGTCCTCTTTAGCGTTTATGTCACTCCCAATGAGCGCCAACAAGGAACCGCTCATCAGCTGGTAGAAGAGGTCATCAAGGAAGCTAAAAAACGTGTCATCCAACTTCACCTCAAGGTCGTCAGCTCCAACGCCTCCGCCGTGCACCTTTACCAACGTCACGGCTTTGAAGTCTATGGAACCGAACTCCGCTCTTTAAAATACAAAGACCGTTTTTTTAATGAGTACCTGATGGTCGTGCGGTTTGATTAGCCGAAGAGTATTCACAGAGATGGAAGCGATGGAAGGGATAAAGACAAAAATAAATCTAGCTTTTAGATTGTCTTCCAAAAAATTCTGATGCCGCTTTTCAAAATTTTATTTCGCTTTTTAAACAATCTTCTTTTATCCCTTCCATCGCTTCCATCCCTGTGAATTCTTCATCTTCACGCCCCAAAATCGGTCTCGTCACCTGCATTTTTTTGACCGTGGCCATCACGATTGGCAGCGGGATCTACACCAGCCTGGGCCTGCAACTCCTCACCATCTCGCATGGATTCACGATCTTAGTCTTGTGGGGACTCGGCGGCCTCTGCGCTCTCTGCGGCGCACTCTCTTACGCTGAATTGGCATCACGACTCCCTCATTCAGGCGGAGAATATTATTATCTTTCCAAAATTTATCACCCTGCTCTTGGCACCATGGCTGGAGTGATCACGCTCTTCGCTGGATTTGTGGCACCAATCTCGCTGGCTTGCATGGCCTTTGGCAAATACCTCCACGCCTCCTTCCCAGGCTGCTCGCCGCTTGGTGCCTCCATTATTCTGATCACCCTCGTCACGATTGCTCACCTTTTCAATCTTTCGTTCAGCGCTGCTTTTCAAGACGTCATCACCATCTTTAAGTTCGGATTAATCGCCCTCTTTCTCTATCTTGGATTTCGCTATGCCGCCATCTCTCCTCGCGTACTCCTCCCTTCTTCCGCGACCTGGCACGAACTGCTCCAGCCGAACTCCGGCGTCGCGCTCCTCTTTTGCTTTTATGCTTACTCGGGATGGAACTCAATCGCCTACATTGCCGATGATGTTACCACTTCTCAACGCACTGTCGGTTGCTCTCTCGTCATTGGAACGCTCTTGGTCACCTTGATCTACTTGCTCTTGAATGTGGTCTTCCTGCTCTCCTCTCCAATAGAAGAGCTTCGCGGCGTGATTGACGTGGCGACTGTTGTTTCAATGCATCTGACCGGTGCTGCTGGTGGAAAAATTATGGCCGTGCTCATCGCAGGCGGCCTCGTGGCTGGCGTGAGCGGCATGACTTGGATCGGACCTCGCATCACCCAAGTCATGGGGCAAAATCTCCCAGCGCTGTTTTGGTTCAGTCGTACTTCCTCCAATAATATTCCGTGGCGCGCGACGCTCCTGCAATATGGATTCATCATCGTCGTCCTCTTGACCTCCTCTTTTAAAATGCTCCTCATCGCCACGCAAATTCCAGTCCTCATTTGTGAACTGCTCGGCGTGCTCGGAATTATGGTGCTGCGACGGAGAGAGAAAAAGGGGTCCGTACCAGTTAATTTGCAAATGAAATCGCAAGTTACGGGACTGACCTCTTTTTCCCACGAAGGCAGAAATGCTTCCTTGGTTCTGTTTCCCTGTCCTTTTTATCCAATACCCCCGCTCCTTTTTGCAACCATCAGCATCTCAGCCCTGATCTACACCATCACCACCAACCTTCAAGACGCCTTGTGGGGATTTTTGTTAATCGCCTTAGGCCTCGTGCTGCATCCTGTTTTTAAAACAAAATTTCGCAGTTGAGAATTTCCATTGATTTGCGGTTGATTTAGGAATAAAGAAGGGGGGATATATGGATTCTTTTAGAGACGTTTCTTCTACTGTTAATTTTTCGCCAAGCGATGTTGATGCACGCTCAAGAACTACTTCTTTGGGTTTTGCTGATGAAACCCCTTTCGATGTTCGTGACGTTGACAGCAGACCTTGTAGCAGGCCTGCTAGCCCCACACCAGCTGCAAAGTCCAACGGAAACTTAGGCGGCACGTCGGTAACGGAGGTGCGCCCGACCGGCACTTCAGCAGGACCCGAGGCCGAAATCACATTTGATATTAGAGTTCGTAGGGCTGACCAGCAGAGTGCACATCAACAACTCAGCCAAGTCCAAAAGAAGATGAGCCCTGCGTTGGAAGAAGCTAAAAGAGCATGGAAAGCAGAACCTCGCTATAATTTTACTCAGCGAGCTACGCTCTATAAGGCCTATGTTCAAGCGCAGGCCAAATTCAATACCTTGAACGCTTTTATTCATTTGGAACAAGCTCATGTTAATTATTTAGACGCCTTGGGCCGGAGCTCTCTCTCACCTGATGAACAACATGCAATGTATAGTACGTTTCAGGAAGCAATGAAAAAGGCTGGTGCCGATCGCTGTTTTTTAAATACTTTTGACGTAAACTATTCTGGTAAATCCACTACGCTGGTTGAAGCAGCAACCAGGAATGCCACTCAATCACAACAACTCGTCCAAAAGCTTCTCAGAGACATTCAAAAGCCTCATACAGAGCTAAGAAATAATGTTGCTCGGAATTTAAGATGTCGAGAAGTACAATTGCATCATCTCTCCGCGTCATCTGATGAAGCTGCACGACTAAAAGCCGATATGAGCGCCATTAGAGCATTCCAAGCTGTCGGCGGATTAGATTCACTAACTGAGCCACAATCGACAGAACTCAATGCGTTTTTTAAAGATGCATACACAAAATATAATGCATACACAAAATATAATGCATGGCAAAAAGAAAATCCTCCCTACAAATCTGGCGCAACAGTAATAGCTGAAACTCTCCATCAGGCCGAGCAAGCTTTTAAAGCAGCAGATACAGACGTGATGACAATGATCAGGGAGCTAGGAGGCCATCTCAAAGGCCCTCCAGAGTTGAGAAAAACTTTGGTCGCCACGTTAAGACATAAAGAAGCCTTGCGAGCCCCTGCTACCGGAGATGAAGCTGCAAAATTAAAAGACGAGATAGCAACCTTAAAAGTATTTTTGAATTCTCGACAACTAGCTTCGCTCGATGAGAAAACAGCGTCTCCTCTCACTACTCTTGTCCGAGCAGCAGACCAAAAATATGGAAATTGGCAAAGGCTAGAGACTGCGGCTAAAACTCTTGAGACAGCAGCCGCCAAAGCCGTTGAGGAAGCAGCTAAAGAAACCTCAGCAACAACAGAAGAACTCGCTCAGGCCACAGCCAAACAAGAAAAAATGGAGGCTCTTCTTACTACTAAAGTTTCTAAAGCGAATACCGATGCTGTCCAAGCGAAATTGGCGCTGGACAAAGCAGATAAAGCAATCATGGATAAAATTGAAGTCCTCCTTGGACGCCATCAGGAAATGTCCAAGATGCTCCCTCATAAGGAGGGCGATTCTAACATCGGCCGCCTTGATCCTGATGGTGATGCAATTGATGATGATGATGATGATCATGAAATAGAGAAAGAAAATTTCAATCTATCATCTGCTCCCATCCAAGAGATGCGTGAGTTGCATCAAAAAGAAAATGATGATCATGAAATAGAGGAAGAAGTTAGTCGCCGTTTCAAAAGTGAAGCGCAACACTCTGCTCTGAAAAGCTAGCATTATGGGTTACTCAAAGGTGTGTTACTTTTTGTTAGGTTAGACTTGAGGGTAGGAACAGGAAAGCGAGCAGGCAAGGAAGAATTAGATGGCACGTGGAGAAGCCAAAGATGAA
>JAPLTJ010000172.1 GCA_026398175.1 Verrucomicrobiia bacterium
TTTGAGAGCGTATATTCTGGGTTACATGATGATAGCCTTTGGCCATAATAATCTCCTTTGGTTTGCACCTCTGAGATTATCAACTTCATGTAACCCTTCCTATTTTTATTCCTATCGTCGCTGTTGCACTTCAAAATTTCCTGGGCCAATACTAACAACAATTCAGAATGCTTTTAACCGGACAGTTGTGGGGTGCTATACAAAAAATGATGCACTCATTTCCTCAAGATGCAACAAAAGAACAAAAGAAAAAGCACAGGCCTTCTTTTTAAGCAAAGGACTCCCACAACAAAGTCTCTCTACGAATCTCATGCTAGCCCGGATATTTCATACCGATCTACTGCGAAAGCCGGGAAGGCCGATGACTGCTGCGTTAGACTCCGGTTTGAGCTTGGACAGTATGTACACATACAGCCCGGCGCTCAAATCCTCGTCTGCCTTGCCTCATCAGCCTTCGCGGCTTCCTCGTCACAATCAGTATGAAATGCCGCACGCACCGTGGCGCAACTTGGAAAATATAAAGGCGATGTCCTTCAATATGCTGCTCGAGCACGTGAAGAAGGAAGTGAAGATCGAGCGGCTCAAGGTGAAGAAGTGTCCACAAATCTTGAAGAAGCGATGAGGCAATTTCATGCGCTTGCTCAAGCAAGCAAAACAGGAAACAAGGAAGATACTGAACAACTCTATCAAAAGACACTCTCTGCGAAATGGCATGCGTTGTCAAATTTTGGTTTGGTGCTTCAAACTTCGTGCAATGAGCAGGCCAGTCAAGCCTTTGCTCAAGGCACTCCAGAAAGTTCAAATAGGGCTTACCAGTTAAATTTACGCCACTAAGGGAAAGGATGCAGGAGATGCTTTTACTTTTGAAAAATATCAAGCTCAAGATGTAAAAAATGCTCAGCATTGGCGAGACATTGATTCAGAACCGGAAAACTAAGACTGCTCTAGCTTTTCTCCGCGCAGGTGTCATAACTTATGATCATGCGTATCTTTTTTAATATGTATTCATGCTGTCAGGATAATAAGGAATCGAAGTGACGCCATTTTTTGTCTTTCAATATGATTCACTTCTTGAACTACTAAGGATCTGAAAGTACAATCCCGCCACCATGCCACGTTACCTCGATCCTAAAAGCGATTTCGTTTTCAAGAAAATTTTTGGACAACATCCCAATTTGCTCAAAGATTTTTTGAATGCCATTTTGCCGTTGCCCTCCGATTGCGTTATTGAGAGTCTAGACTATCTGACGACAGAGAGTGTTCCAGAATTAGTCGGTTTCAAAAATTCGATTGTTGATGTTCGTTGCTTGGACAATCACGGACGTCGCTTCATTGTAGAAATGCAGCTACAATGGACTAGTGATTTTATTAAGCGAATGCTTTTCAACACCGCTGCAACATATGCCCGCCAACTAAAAAAAGGAGAGCCGTATGATCAGTTAAGTCCTGTCTATGGAGTGGCGCTCCTAGATGCCATTGCCTTTAACGACGACGCTGAATGGTTTCATCACTATCGCATGATCAGTGCTCATGATCATAAAAAATCTCTTGAGGATATCCAGTTGGTTTTGATTGAGCTCCCGAAGTTCAAACCAACTAGTATCACTCAAAAACGATTAGCAATTTTATGGATTCGTTTTTTAAAAGAAATTAATGAAAAAACAAAAATAGTTGATCCAAGCCTTCTGGAAGTAGCTTCCATTAAGGAAGCGCTTTCGCTCCTGGAAATTTCCGCCTACACGGAAGCAGAATTACTCGCCTATGATCAGAGCTGGGATGCGGTAAGTTCCGAAAGGACTTTGCTCCATGGCAAGTACAAGGACGGAAAAGCCGAAGGACTTGCAACAGGATTTGCAAAGGGGCTTGCAAAGGGTGAGGCTAAAGGTCGTGTTGAGGGTAAGGTCGAAATGATCCACAACCTTCATCAGCTGGGGATTTCCCTTGAACAAATTGCTACAGCTGCCCAGCTTTCTTGTGTCGCCGTTTCAAAAGTGAAGTGCAACACTCTGCTCTGAAAAGCTAGCATTATGGGTTACTCAAAGGTGTGTTACTTTTTGTTAGGTTAGACTTGAGGGTAGGAACAGGAAAGCGAGCAGGCAAGGAAGAATTAGATGGC
>JAPLTJ010000103.1 GCA_026398175.1 Verrucomicrobiia bacterium
CATCTAATTCTTCCTTGCCTGCTCGCTTTCCTGTTCCTACCCTCAAGTCTAACCTAACAAAAAGTAACACACCTTTGAGTAACCCATAATGCTAGCTTTTCAGAGCAGAGTGTTGCACTTCACTTTTGAAACGGCGTTTTTTAATGAAGGCACGATTTTTCGTATCAAAATAGGAATTCTTTAATTGATCCCACGCCCTAGTATGACCGCACAAATCTTCCTCCAGCCTATCACTATGATCAAACCTTCTGCTGAGTGGCAACATTGGATCTTTATTGCAGCGCTTGCCTGGCTTCTTTTTGAAATGTGGCGGGGATGGCGGCTGGGCATGATTCGCGGGATGGTGAAAATCTTCCTCTTGATTGCCGCATGGATAGGCGCTTCTGCAGCAGCCGCTGCTACGAGTGCAGCGCTGGCCGTTTTTTTTCACACCCCATCCACGGCCATTCCAACGGTCATAGCGGCACTCGTGGGCTTGACTATTTATTTTTTAGGAACGCTGGTAGCAGGACTTTTATTAAAACGAACGGAGCATCATCATGGATTATTGCAAACGATTTTTGGAATAGGTGGTGCTTGTTGCGGATTGTTGTTTGGGCTTTTTTTCCTCTGGGGAGGAATTTCTTTGGTGCGAAGCTTGGGCCTTTTTGGAGAGATGCGTTTGATGGAGGCGCAGCGCAGAGGATGTCCTGTTAAGGATGAGGGCTTCGCCTGCAATCTCGTGCGGCTCGAGAGGTCACTAGAAATGGGGCCTGTGGGGCAGTTTCTCATTTCTACAGATCCTCTCTCGCCCGCTTTTTATGAAAACACGCGCAAGAGCATGAAGGTGATGCAAGATCCCGAGGCGTTTCAACGATTTCTTCACTCGCCAAATGTTGAGCGGCTCTTGCTGGATCAAAGATTGAGGAGAGTGTTGAGCAATCAGGAACTCCAAGATGAAATAAAGATCGGAAATATTCCTGCTGTTTTTCACGATCCCGACGTGCAAGAGCTCCTCCACGATCCTCAATTGATGAAAGAACTAAAACAATTCGACCTCTCGCAGGCTTTGGATTATGCTCTTGGGAAGCAGTAAAGAGTAAAGAGTGTTCTAAGATGAAAGTAATTCATATTTTAGAGAACACCATTTGCTAAGATATTTTTTTAAAAATCAAATCTACTAAGAAAATTGGTTTTTACTCTTTACCCTTCACTCTTTACTCTTTGCTTGTCCCTTTTTCTATAAGCCTACAGCCGTCACAAGATGAACTTAAAAGATAATATTTCCTACGTAGCAACGATTGGACTTGAAGTCCATGTTCAACTCAAAACCAAGAGCAAGATGTTTTGTTCTTGCAAGGTCGAGTATGGAGCTCAACCCAATACGCATGTCTGTCCTATTTGCCTTGGGATGCCGGGAGCGCTTCCAACAATCAACCATGAGGCACTCTTCCTCACCACGCTTGCTGGGATGATGCTGGAATGTCGTATTCCGGAGGTTTGTAAGTTTGATCGGAAAAATTATTTTTATCCCGACATGCCGAAGAATTATCAAATTTCTCAATTTGATCAACCGCTCTGCCTGGGAGGCGGTGTGCCGCTGCACGAGCGCGCTTACCCAAAGGAAATTCAAAAGACTGCTGCGGCTGCCGAGAAAAAAATTCGCCTTACACGCATTCATCTTGAAGAAGATGTCGCTAAGAGTTTTCACCTTGAGGTCACTAGCGGCATCGATTTCAATCGTGCAGGAACACCACTCATGGAAATTGTTTCTGAGGCTGATATCGCCTCGCCCGAAGAGGCATTTGCTTACTTGACCGCGCTAAGACAAATTCTTGTTTATGGAAATATCAGCGACGCCGATATGGAAAAAGGGCAGATGCGTTGCGACGTGAATGTTTCGGTGCGGCCAAGCACGCAGAAAGAATACGGAACCAAAATTGAATTAAAAAATCTCAATACGATTAGTGGCGTGCGTCGCGCACTTGCTTTTGAAATTGAGCGGCAGACCGCCATCGTTTCAGCTCGAGGAACGCTGGCTCAGGAGACGCGACGCTGGGATGATGTTCGCGGCGAAACCACGCTCATGCGGATCAAAGAATCAGCGCACGATTATCGCTATTTTCCTGAGCCTGACTTGCTCCCGATTCACACAGCGGATTTAGTCGCCGAGGCAAAACGCAGAATGCCCGAGCTGCCTCAGGCAAAACGCGATCGTTTTATTCGTGATTATGAAATCAGCGATTACGATGCTGCGGTGTTGACCGATGATGGAGCCCTGGCTCATTACTTTGAACAAGCGGTGACGGCGGCAGCTGGAGCAGCAAAACCAAAAACAGTTGCGAACTGGATGACCAATGATCTCTTGAGTGCTCTGGGATCCGCTTCGTTAGAGCTTTCTGAGGCGCTCGTGACGCCGACATCCTTGGCTGAGCTTGCGGCTCTGATTGAAAAAGGGACGATCAGCGGACGACAAGGAAAAGAAGTTTTTGTGGAGATGATGGCGACTGGCAAAACTCCGGCGGCACTTGTTCAAGAAAAAGGAATGCAGCAAGTCAGCGACGTAGGTGCGCTCGAACCGTTTTGTGATGAGGCGATCGCGGCACATCCAGCCGTCGTTGCTGATTTTAAAGCAGGTAAAGAAGCAGCATTGAATTTCTTGAAAGGCCAAGTCATGAAGCTTTCCAAAGGCAAAGCTAATCCAGCATTGGTGGGCGATATTTTGAAAAAGAGACTCTCTGTTTGAAAATGAGTTTTACTTTCATTCGAAAATATGATTGATCAAGTGGTCTATGAAGACTGCTTTTTCGCAAGAACCCCAACATTCCCGAGCTTTAGAAACCGATGGTCCATGGCAAGAAGTTCTGGAACATTTTTTCAAGCCGTTTATTGAGCTCTGCTTTCCTTTGTGGAGCCCGCAAATTAACTGGGCCATCCCCTACAAAGTTCTCAAAGGAGAATTTCCTTCGGCCGAAGGAAAGCAAGTTTGCGATATGCTTTTTGAAATAGAAGCATTCGACGGGCAACAACGAATAATCTTTTTACATTTTGAAATTCAGGGGCAGAAGCAGGAAGATTTTGCTTATCGAATGGCAAGTTATAATATGACGATCTTCAAGAAGCACCGAAAACCAGTTGTGAGCACAGCAATTTTTCTTGATGATGATCCTGCTTGGCGGCCCAACAGTTTCGAACAAAGACATCCTTTTACCAAAAACCTCTATCATCAATTTTTTTTCGATACGCTAAAGATTCTTGATTACAAAGGAAGTGAAGAAGCGCTTAAAAAAAAGAACAACATTTTTGCTTTGGTGATTTTGGCTCAGTTGGCAATCATGGAGGCTAAAAATAATCAAACACTGAGAAGGGAAAGAAAAACGGCGCTAACTCGCGAACTATTTACAAGTGGGCTGGAAAAAGCTACTATCGCAAAGCTGTATAGATTTATTGATTGGCTCATCAAATTAAACCCTGAACATATGATTACGTTTAAAGAAGAAGTAAAAGGCAGCGCAGCACGAGAATCATGGCAAGATTGGGATCCAGTTTACGTGAGTACGTTTGAACAAGTGGCTAAAATAGAGGGGCTGCAAAAGGGATTGCAAGAAGGCCGCCAAGAGGGCCGCCAAGAGGGCCGCCAAGAGGGCCGCCAAGAGGGCGAGGCTAGTCTGCTCCTCCATCTGCTCAAGAGGCGATTTGCTAATCGAGTTACAGAACAGCATCAAAAGCTTCTACAGCAAGCCGATTGCCACACTCTTTCTCAATGGGGAGAAAATCTGATGGAGGCCAAAAAAATTGATGATGTGTTTATGTCATTCTGATTTCTTGAAGAGCTTAAGATAAGGCATGATCAAAAAAGGAATCATTATTTTTTTAGCATTCATTGCATTCCTGGATCTTTGGAAGCAGACAAAATCATGGTGCCTTCAAAAATCTCAAGTTGTTTTTAAAAAAGCACTGATCGAATCTGGAGTTTCTGTGGATTGACCATTTGAGAAACTCCTGATACAATTCTCTCTCTTCTGCGGGTATAGCATAGTGGTAATGTTCCAGCCTTCCAAGCTGGCCAGGAGGGTTCGATTCCCTCTACCCGCTCCAAACGCGCCTTCGCCGCGAGTTTGAGTTTAAGTCCAACCGACTTTTCGCATTAATGGCCTTAGCAAGACGCCTATCTGCTGAAGAACCAAGCTGGTAAAGGAAACAAAGTCGATGCTGTTGGAAGAGATATCATTCCAATAATTAGCTAATGTTGCTTGTGGAGCTGTGAGTAAAAGAAGTGCAGTGACGATGAAGAGGTTGATGAGGTAGATGATGAGGAGTGAAAAAAAAGTTCCTCCATATTTTAAATCAGGCTGTCCTTTCACGATTAAGATGCAAGTGAAGGTGAGGTGAAAGGCCCAGGTGAGCCCCAGCAGCAGAAAGAAGACCCACTCCAACGAGGCCACCGAAGTAAAAAAACGTGAGAGAAAATAAATGGAAGTGACGAGCGCGGTGTAGATCGGGAAAAAATAAGGGGAGAGCGCGATCCAGGTGTTGACGCGATCGGTGAGGATGTGCCCCCCTTCTTGGCTGACGTGAAATTTTTCGGCGACCTTGCCGCAAAATATTTTGGCCCAAAGAGCGTGCGTGCATTCATGTCCATAGACATAAAGAAAAAAGAACCACGATCGAGGTAGCAACCAAAAGAAGAGCCCCCAAAGCACTATCCCAGCAACAAAAAAAAGACATCCTGGAGTTCCCAGCAAACCGTGATGGAGTGCGGCGATGAGGGTGTCAAAAAAAGTTTTGGTAAAAATCCAAGCCGGCGGCAAAAGGAAAAGGCCAACAATAAATTTCACCCAGGTTTTTGGGACCATGCTTATTGAAGAGTAAAGAGTGACGAGTAACGAGTGGCGGGTAAGTTCAGGATCGAAATATCATCAGGTTTTCGAAATTCAGATTTTAATAAGAAATTTTTCAAAAACAAATACTCTAAGAAAATCTTTAGGACCCGTTACTCGCTACTCGTTACAGGATGAGCTTCGCTCATCCTACGCCCGACTCATGTAGTCGCCTGTGCGTGTATCAATTTTAATAATCTCTCCCTCTTTGATGAAAAGAGGAACGTTAACGACCTTGCCTGTTTCTAGTGTGGCAGGTTTCATCACATTGCCTGATGAATCGCCACGGACGCCCTCGGGCGATTCAGTGACTTTTAAGTTAGCGGAAGCGGGAAGCTCCACAGAAACAGCGCGGCTTTCGACATAGAGGATTTCAACACTCATTCCCTCGGTGAGATAATCTTTAGCGTCACCAATAAAATCTTTTTGAAGCGTGATCGTTTCAAATGTTTCGGGATCCATGAAGTGATATCCTTCATGATCGCCATAACTAAATTCTAACGTGCTGCGGCTGACATCGACGAGGTCTACTTTTTCGGTAGAAGAAAAACGAATGTCTGCTGATTTTCCAGTTCCGATGTAACGGATGATGCACTGCACAAAAGCTCGCAGATTGCCCGGGGTACGATGAGTGACTTCGAGAACAATAGCAGCATTGCCATTGTATTTAATTGCCATTCCTTTGCGAAGATCGTTTGCGAGTGCCATAATAAAAATGAAAGTGTTAAAAAATAAGTTCGCACATCCTGTCAAAAACTTGACTTAATCACAAGTTGAAAGGGTGTTCACAAAATTTTTAAACGAGAAAGATCTTGTGAGTCAATGATGCCAAGAGGACGACCGTCATTTTCTAAAACAATCAGATCGTCGATGCGGTGTTGTTCGAGAATGACTAAGACTTCTCCAGCTAGTTTGTCGGCATTAATCGTGATGGGTTGACGGGTCATTAGCTTGCCAACTGGTTCCTGGCCGATGTTGGGGTTCTGTGCAAATTGACGGACAAAATCGCCATGCGTGAAAATCCCAGCGAGCTGTTCCTCGGGAGTCACGACAATGGCCGCTCCAGAACGCTTCGTAATGAGTTTTTTTAAAACATCCATGACAAGAGTCTCTGGTGAGACCATCACAATCTCTTCTCCTTGACTCATGATGTCGCGAACGCGAACCAGGAGTGATCGACCGAGTTGTCCGCCAGGGTGAAAGCGCGCAAAATTTTCACGAGTAAAACCACGCGTCTCCAACAAGACCATGGCAAGGGCATCTCCGAGTGCCAGCATGGTTGTTGTGCTAGAAGTAGGAGCCAGGTTGTGAGGGCAGGCTTCCTGAACAACATGAACGTCGAGAACCACGTCGCACGCTTTTGCTAGCGTCGACTTCGTGTTTCCCGTAAGAGCAATACGCTTGGCATCAAAACGGGCGAGGACAGGAAGAAGAGTTAAGATTTCCTCTGTTTCACCGCTGTAACTCAAAATCAGAAAAAGATCCCCATCGGCCACAACTCCTAAATCACCATGGAGAGCATTGAGAGAATTCAACACCACGGCGGGAGCGCCTGTGCTCGTCAAGGTGGCAGCAATTTTTTCTCCAATGTGGCCTGATTTTCCTACGCCCAAAACAATAATTTTATTGCGGCGGTCAATGGTCGCACGAAGTAGCTCAATGGCTTCATCAAAACGATGATCAAGGCGGGCGGAGAGGTGTTGAAGCTCTTCTGTTTCGATAGCTAGAACGCGACGTGCTCGCTCAAGGTAATTCATGAAAAAAGGGTAAAGAGTAAAGAGTAAAGGGTAAAGAGTAAGATCATAATAAAATCATTTTCAAAACCGATTTACATTTAGAGAGGCTCCAGCTACCAATAAGGGCATGTCGTCGATTCGATTTTTATCTTTTCCAATGTTTACAATTGGTGCTGTGTGTGTGTTTTTTGGCAATGCTAATGCTCAGCAAACGCGTCAAGCTGATATAGAATTTGTTGCTCCCAAAAAACTAAAACGGACGCTTCCTAAAAAGGTAGAGCAGGAACCAGTGGTGAAATTAGATGGAAGTTTGACGAAGGCCTTCAAGTCCAAGCAACCATGGCAGATGGTGAGTCCCTTGGCGCCTACTTCTTACGGAAATAGCGAAGAGAATGTCTCCAAAGATCCTGATGAGGTTGGGAGGAATGAGGGGCTCTTGCTCTTCGGTATTCAATGGTAAAAACTGCATTGTAAATTCTACTGAGGCAGATGCAGGACTGCGTCACCCCGGTGCTCGCGTCATCGAGTATTAGATATACACTCAGCCGCTGCGCGCCATCGTTCCTTGTCCTGCATCTGCCTCAGCGAATTTCCAACGCAGTTTCCAATTTGGTTTGTTTTTATTTTTAGAGGGAGGGCTTAGGCGATTTTTTCCTTTTGCCTTCTCCGTTCCCCATTTAGCCTGAGGCTATGATTTCTCTTCGCATTTCATTTCTCTCATTACTCCTGGCTATTGCGCTGACTGTTACGAGTTGTTCAAATCTAACACCTGGAGAAAATGCAGCCATTGCGGCTGGCGTTGTGGGGACCGCTGCTGGAGTGGCTTTGGGAGCTTCTGGTGTTAATCCAGGAATCACAATCCCGGTGGCCATAGGAGGCGCTGTTTTAGCGGGGGCCGGAGCCTACGTCTACACGAAGCAGCGGGCGACTGTTGATCAGCGGCGTATTGCTGAGGCTCGTGCGCGGCTTTATTACGCAGAATTAAATCAACAGCAACAAAATCATTCCGGACGTTATCTGGCTGTTAATGCTCCTAACACCGTGCAGACAAAAGGACAATCCGTGATGCTTTATGACACGCAGACGGGGGCAACTTCTCAAGAAGTTTATGACGTGAAAAAAGTTCCTGCTGTTGGTTCGTCCACAAGCTTGGGGAATACCTCGGCGACTTATATTGGTTCGGGGAATTGAGGGGGTATTAACAACAGTTCTATTAAGCAGTTGCCGGAGTGGCGCTCCAAAAGTAAAAACATTTGGGTATGTTAAAAAAGGAGCAAAGCCAAGATCCCCAAGAGGGTTTTTGGGATTGTTTTAGATCGGCGTTAATTTCATCGAGCTTTTTTTCTAGGTTTTTTTATAGGCCCTTTCAACCGCGAAGTGCAACACGTGAAAAAAAATAGAAAGGCTACATGATGATGGTAATCTTTAAGGTGTCAAAACCAAGGAGATTATCATGGCCAGAGGCTATCATCATGTAACCAGAGACAAACGATCTCA
>JAPLTJ010000118.1 GCA_026398175.1 Verrucomicrobiia bacterium
CATCTAATTCTTCCTTGCCTGCTCGCTTTCCTGTTCCTACCCTCAAGTCTAACCTAACAAAAAGTAACACACCTTTGAGTAACCCATAATGCTAGCTTTTCAGAGCAGAGTGTTGCACTTCACTTTTGAAACGGCGTTTGATTTCTTTGAGTTCTTTGTGGCCATTCCTTCTTTATCTTGCATTCTTTGCTACTAAGTTTTTAAAAGCGTAGGAATTTTTGTGTTGAGCAAGGAGGAGAAGCGCTATATAAGACGTAGCGCGAGCGCACGACGACAAAGCTCAGCTCAAAAAGAACAAGCTTTTACCAGCCTAAGACCATGGCAAAGACTAGCGGCGCCACGATCGAGGCATCGGACTCAATGATGTATTTTGGCGTTGTAACACCAAGTTTTCCCCACGTTATTTTTTCATTCGGAACAGCTCCGGAATAGCTTCCATAGCTGGTTGTCGAGTCACTGATCTGGCAGAAGTAGCCCCAGAGAGGGATCTCAGGACGTTGCAAATCTTGATGCAACATTGGCACAACGCAGATTGGAAAATCACCAGCAATGCCACCGCCTATTTGAAAAAAGCCAATGGACCCTTCTTTTTCAAGTGGTGTGGAAGTTTTCGAATACCACTCAGCGAGTGAAATCATATATTCAATGCCTGTGCGAACGGTATGAACATTTTTTACATCACCGCTAATGCAATGGCCTGCATACATATTTCCAAGAGTCGCATCTTCCCAGCCTGGAACAAACATCGGTAAATTTTTCTCGGCAGCAGCGAGCATCCAACTATTTTTTGGATCGATTTGATAGCTCTCTTTTAATTTTCCACCACGAAGAATTTTATACATGAACTCATGAGGAAAATAACGCTCCCCTGCCTTGTCCGCTGCAACCCACTCTTCGAGCACCACTGACTCAATGCGACGCATCGCTTCCATCTCGGGAATGCAGGTATCGGTCACGCGATTCATGTGACGCTCGAGCAACTTTTGTTCATCATCTGGAGTGAGGTCACGATAGTTCGGAACACGCTCGTAATAATCGTGAGCGACCAGATTAAAAATATCCTCTTCCAAATTTGCGCCAGTGCAACAGATCGCATGGACTTTGTCTTGGCGAATCATCTCTGCTAAAGAAAGTCCTAACTCTGCTGTGCTCATCGCGCCTGCCAGCGTAAGAAACATTTTTCCACCATCAGCCAAATGTTTTTGATAACCGTGCGCAGCATCTTTTAATGTCGCAGCATTGAAATGGCGAAAATGATGTTCGATAAAGGAGGAGATAGAATTACTTTTCATAAAATAGAGACTTATAAATTTTCCGACATTGTAATGAATGAGAAAAAAAATACCATCTCTGAAATGCTCTTTGTCACTTCACCAACTCTCTTCTGTGACTTTGAACAATGTCGCAATGAAGTAAGAAAAGCTCGCGAAGCCGGAAATGAGGACTTGGCGAGCCTATGGTCACGAGCAGAAGAGGCCGCACAACATTTAATCACTGCTCATAGTTTTTCTGGAAAGCTACATGACATCAAAACAATACCGCTTCCACCCTCTTCAAAAATCATTACAGAAGGAACACAACTTTCTACAACCTACCTCATCAAATCAACTCAAGCTTTTCAGAAAAATAATTTTTTCCTAGCTGACGAAGGGATCACTATTTCCAAATCGATCAAAAAAGCAGTTGAACTTTATTATCAGTGGGACCTCACTGCTCATGAAGAAATGTTTCGGCGCTATTCTTTCAACCAAGAAGAACAAAAAGAAGCGGCTCTCAAATATAGATACTATCAGGCTGAAGCTTCACAAGAAAGCAACAAACCATTATCACAACAATGGGCTGAGGCTGCATGTCTTGCTCAAGAATCTCTCACTAAAGCAAAAAAAACAAAAAATACTTTTTCACAAATAGGAAAGGTGCCTTTGTCTTACTACTGGATGATCGCTAGCTTTTGGACTTATCGTGCCTCTTTATTGCGTGCGGCTGTAGCTGAAATGACAACAAAGAGCGATCAGAAAAAAATAGCCCAACTTCATGCTATTACATGTTGCGCTGAACAAGCCTCTTCCTATCGTGCCAAAGCCGCAAAAGCCTTGTGTGGAGCAAATCCTATCTTGACTCATTACTGGACCTTGGCTGCATTCTGGTCGGGCAATGCTTCTCATTATTTACAACAAGCACTTTTCGACCCCCTCCCTACTTGGAAAACAAATGCTGATCAAGCGCTCCAGACAGCCTCTGCCTATGCTACCGCGGCAAGAAGTTCCACGAAATGGTATCATCCTTTAGCTTATGAGCGCTACTGGACTAAACGTGCTTCACAACTAGAAAAAAATCTTGAATCTAAAGTGGCCGTTTTAATTACTTGGCCCTTTCAACCGCGAAGTGCAACACGTGAAAAAAAATAGAAAGGCTACATGATGATGGTAATCTTTAAGGTGTCAAAACCAAGGAGATTATCATGGCCAGAGGCTATCATCATGTAACCAGAGACAAACGATCTC
>JAPLTJ010000070.1 GCA_026398175.1 Verrucomicrobiia bacterium
AGTTTCTAGCAGTTTAATGTAAGTTGCTGCTTCCATAGATGATTTTTATCGTTGCTTTCTTTACAGATTTTTTCTGCTTATGTAAAAGCTTTCTTTCTAGATTTGATCAAATTACTTTTTTAGGGGTGCTGAGTAGTTACGGCTGCATAAGCTTTTGCTTCCTCTGGATGAGAGATGAGATGGTTTCTAAAGCGCAAGTGATTCTTCCATAGTTCATCATCATGCAAGAGAATGTGAAGATGAAACAAGTGTCGTCCTTCTGCATCAAGCTTCTGAAGATAGCGGCGTTCAGGAATGTGCGCTTCTAATTTTTGAAGGTAGAGATAATTCCATTTTCCAAAAAGGTTCAAAAGATGTTGGTCTGCCAATGAGAGTGAGGTCACTCCAATAGCAATATCAATGGTTGGCTTCGCTCGCATGTTGGGTATCGAGATGCTCCCAATATGCTCTACCGCTATGATCCAGTTTCCAGCAGCAGTGAGAATTTTTTGTTTCTCGCATTCAAACTGTTGTTTCCAAGTTGAATCATATTTTCTAAGCTCAATAGTCATGTCAGATTTTATGAAAGTCGTTTATGATGCTCATTACAAATGAAACTTAGGAAGGTTGAAAACTTTATGACTGCTCCCACTATTTTTTGGTTTCGAAATGATTTGAGGTTGTCGGACAATCCTGGCTTTTCTCAGGCAGTTGCTGAAGGCACCGTGATGCCGATTTTTATTTCTGAAGAAGAAAGCGCTGAAGCTTTTAAAATGGGAGCAGCGAGTCGATGGTGGCTGCATCATTCCCTGGAAAAGTTAGATTGCTCTCTCCAGCACAAACTTAATTTTTACCGTGGAAATAGTTTAGAAGTTTTTAAAAAATTGCTCCAACAGTCTCCTGTCAAGGCCGTTTATTGGAGTCGCTCTTATGAACCATGGGCTTTGCAACAAGAGCAGGCTGTTGCTCAACTGCTTGAACAAAAAAATATTCCTTTTCAAAGTTTCAACGCGTCGCTGCTTTGGGAACCGTGTGAAGTTTTAAAAAAAGATGGAAAACCCTATCAAGTTTTCACTCCTTTTTATGTTGAGGCTCTTTCAGGGAGTGCTGCAATTCGAAAACTACTTCCTGCACCGACATCGATGAAGTTGTGTCGAGATCAGAGCAACCTAGATGACCTGAACTCGCTCGCTCTTCTTCCAAAAAATCCCTGGCATCATAAACTTCACTCTTGCTGGAAGGTCGGTGAACAAGAAGCTCAAGAGCAGTTGAAATTTTTTTTAAAAAACGGGCTCGAAGGTTATCACCAACATCGAGATTTTCCTGCATTCTCAGCGACCTCTAGGCTTTCCGCTCACCTCCATTTTGGAGAGATTTCTCCTCATCAAGTCCGGCATACTACGCAACAAGCGGCTTTAAAAAGTTTTAAAAAAGATGCTGACGCTTTTCTTCGGGAAGTCGCATGGCGCGAGTTTTCTTACTATCAGCTATTTCATTTTCCTGAGTTGCCTTGGAAAAACTTTCAATCGAAATTTGATCCATTTCCCTGGGGTCACAATGCAGATCTTCTGAGAGCCTGGCAGGAAGGAAAGACCGGCTATCCTATCATTGATGCAGGGATGCGAGAGCTTTGGCAGACAGGAACGATGCACAATCGTGTGCGGATGATTGTGGCCTCATTTTTAACAAAAAATTTATTGATCGACTGGCGCGATGGTGCCGCTTGGTTTTGGGACACTCTTGTCGATGCAGATCTCGCTAGCAACGGTCTCAATTGGCAGTGGGTCGCAGGTTGCGGTGTCGATGCGGCACCTTACTTTAGAATTTTTAATCCGGTCTTACAGGGAAAAAAATTTGATACTGAGGGAGAATACACTCGGCGCTTTCTTCCTGAATTGAGCGAGCTTCCCAAAAAATTTCTTTTCACTCCCTGGGAAGCTTCTGAAGCTATTTTAAAAGAGGCGGAAATTATTTTAGGAAAAACTTATCCTTTTCCTGTTGTGGATCTCCAGCAGTCACGAGAAAAAGCGTTGCAGGCCTATCATTCATTATGACATTTAAAAAAAACTGGGAGAGATCAACGAAATTATTTGAAATTCCAGCTGCTGTTATTGAGGGCATGGTGCGACAAGCCATGCCATATAACAAATTGCTTTCTTACGAATTGATACATGAAGGCTGTTCTAATCTTAATGTGAGGCTTCACATCGATGAACCAGCTGCCCCTTCCCTCATTTTGCGAATCTATTTTGTCAATCAAGATGGACCTTTCATGGAACGTCTCAGCTATCGTTTGTTAAACAATAGAGTTCCGATGCCTTGTATTCACTACATTGGCAAATATGAAGAATATCAATTTTCTATTGCTCAGTGCATGCCAGGCATCTCTCTTCGCGATTTTTTACTTTCCGATCATGCCCCTCGTGAAATCGAAAAAATGATGTTTGCTGTCGGTGTGGTGCTCTCTCGCATTGCCAATTTTCAATTTCCGTGCTCAGGAATTTTTAATCGAGAGCTCGCTTTTATTGGAGGCTGCTCCCAAGAGGGCTATCTCCACTTTATGAATCTCTGTTTAGAAAAAAAAAATATCTTATCTCATTTTAGTAGTGGGATTCTTTTAAAAATCGAGCAGTTCACTGAGAAAAATAAAAACCTCTTTCCCACAGGAGAGGAAACAAGTTTTGTTCACGGTGATTTTGATGCAAACAATCTCTTGGTTGATCAAATTGAAGGAGAATGGAAAGTCACCGGCGTTCTCGATTGGGAGATGCCTTTTTCTGGAAGCATCTTTTGTGATATCAGCAATATGCTTCGCTACCGACGTCAGATGCCTTCGAATTTTGAAAACTCTTTTTTAACCGGATTGCTCAGTCAAGGTGTGAAGATTCCAACCGATTGGGCGAAGCGAGCAGACCTTCTCAATTTAATGGCCTTATTGAGCTGCCTCGCTAAAACCAATCCTGAAAAAAGTCCGCAACAATGTGCGGATATTTGTAAGTTGGTTGGTGAGATTGTGGAATCGTAGCAAAGAAAAACAAAAGAAGAAATTCACAGTGATGGAAGCGATGGAAGGGATAAGAACAAAAATAAATTTGGATTTTAATTTTTCTTAAATTACCTTCTAATAAATGCTAATGACACTTTGAAGAATTTTATTTTGCTTGTTTAAAAGCTTTCTTCTTTTATCCCTTCTATCGCTTCCATCCCTGTGAATTTTTTCCTGTAACCTGATCCTATGAACTCCATCGAAAACAAACTAACCACACTGCAACTCCAGCTTCCCATTGTGGCGACGCCTCTCGCCAACTACGTTCCCTGCACGATTTCTGGATCGTTGCTTTTTGTTTCAGGGCAGCTTCCCTACGAAAATGGCGCCGTGAAAATTGTTGGCCAACTTGGCACGACTGTTTCTGAAGAGCAAGGCATCGAAGCCGCGCGGCACTGCATGCTGAATATCTTGGCTCAAGCAAAAGCAGCCTTAGGTTCTCTGGATAACATCAAACGCTGCCTCAAAATTACGGGCTTCGTGAATGCAACTTCTGAATTCACCGCTCATCCCAAGATTATCAATGGAGCCTCTGACTTAGTCGTGGCCGTCTTGGGCGACTCAGGAAAACATGCTCGCGCCGCAGTTGGCGTCTCTTCCTTACCGCTGGGAGCGGCTGTGGAGATCGAAGCGATTTTTGAGATAGCAGATTAAGCAAGGAATTTTCTTAACATCTGCAGGAGCATCGACTGATCTTTCTTTGTTGTCTTCCCAAAAAATTCAGCATCGACTTGTTCTACCAGTGGAATGAGTTGATGAATGAGCGCTCTCCCCCTTGCTGTTAAGGAAATGGTATGAGAGCCTAGCAGCTTGCTAAGCTGCGAGGGATGTTATTTTTTAAAACGCTCTAATCCCTCGAAAAGGCCTTAACCAGGGCGTTTTCAAAAAGCAGTTCTGAAAAAAGAATCGGTTCACTCTGAACACCCGGTGGATAGTAAACGTAATACGGAATGCCGACACGGTTAAACTGCTTCAATGCTTGCGTGATTTCTTGATTGGCATTGGTCCAATCAGCTTTCATCGGAACAATATGATGCTCGCGTAAGAGCATTCTGACTGCGGCTGTGTTGATTGCCGTGCGTTCATTAAACTGGCAGGTCAAGCACCACGCTGCCGTGAAGTCTAGAAAAACAGGCTTTCCCTGGCTTCGTAATTCTGCGAGGCGCGTTGCAGAATAAGGAATCCATTGAATTTCATCACTTGCAATGGAAGAGAGTGATGTCATCTCTCCTTCAGAAAGTGCTGACGGTTTTGTCACAGAAGAAAGAATTTTGGGAACTAACATCCAGAAAGAGAGTAGCGCAATGGAAAAACTAAAACTGAGCGCACCCCACCTCACCTCTTTTTTTGCAGCGTAGAAGAGACCATAAATCCAGGCACTGATTCCTAAAAATAAAAGGAGTACTAGTGTTAAAAGGACACCACTTGCTCCATGTTGTCTTCCGAGAACTCCCAACAACCAGATGTTTGTTGCAATTAATGGAAATCCCATGAACTGTTTCAAATGCTCCATCCAAGGCCCACGACGGGGCACCCACTTCACCCAAGCTGGGTTAAACGAGAGAAAGAAAAAAGGAAGCGCCATGCCAGTCGCAATCGAGCAGAAAATCACAATGATTACAATTCCTGACTGAGCAAAAGCAAAGCCAAGTGCGCTTCCAAGAAAGGGAGCTGTGCAAGGAGTTGCCAACAACGTTGCAAAGAGTCCCTGAAAAAAAGAACCGAGGTATCCTTCTTTCGATGCCAATTGATCCAGCGAGTTGGAAGCAGCCCCTGGCAATATCATTTCAAAAACACCAAAAAGATTCAGTGCAAAAAGAAAAATTAGACTGCTGATGACGATTAAGAAGAGAGAATTTTGAAATTGAAAGGCCCATGTTACTTGTTGTCCTGAGGCTTTCAATAAGAGGATCAAAAGGCCCAGCGCCAAAAACCAAACATAGATGCCGGCAATGAAAGCGAGACCGTGACGGAAAATTTTAGGACGGCTCTCGCGCGCTTGTGCGATGAAGCCAAAAATTTTCAAAGAAATCACTGGCAAAACGCATGGCATTAAATTCAAAATCAATCCTCCTAAAAAACCGAAGAAAAGGGCAGCCAACAGTGCCTTCCATGAATCTGGCATTGCCTGGAGATGCTGCGCTCGCTGGGGAGCGCAAGTGACAGTATGGGGAAGATTCGGAGAAATCCACCATCCTAGTTTGCTCCCATCTTTTTTTGTTTCTACAAGCAATCCATGAAAAGCGACTCCTTTTTGCCAAGGAACCATCATGACATAATGTCCTTGGGTTTCTGTTGTCATGACCTTTCCAACTTTCATCTCAGCTGGCGGATCAGGAAACAATTCGTAGAGACTCCCCTCCCTTCCTTCGAAACAAATGATTTCATTCTCTCCTTGTGCCACTAGCGAAAAAGAAAAAGGAGGAGCTCCCAGTGCTGGCCAAAGGGCTTCTTTTGAAAGAGGTCTGTTATTTGATATTGAAGTTGAGGTATCTCCTCCAGCGCTAGGCAATATCAGGGAAAGATGACTGCTTCCTGGAACACAGCTTTCGCGGCAGGCCAACCAAGAAATTGTTGCCTCGATAGGAAAAAGTGTTTTAGGAATAATTTTTTGCGTAGGCGTAATCGTGCTTTTTAAAAAGGAACTCTTCTCGTAGCCATAAATTGTCATGTTGCCTGGCTCAGAAAATTGTTCCGGCAAAGAAAATTTAAGCGGTCCAGCATTCCAGCCAGGAGGAAGCTGCCAGGCAATAGTCGGCGGAAAACCAGCATCTCCGGCATATTGCCAATAAGTATGCCACCCTTCTTTGATCTTTAACTCGATGATGATGTCAAAGGATTCTCCAGCAGTGACAGCGGGCACTGAGGCTGAAATGGTAGGCGTTACAAGCGGATCTTCTGCAGGGGCTGCTTGGACGAAGCCGATGAGGAGCGCTCCCAAAAACAAAATAAGTTTCATTATTTTCATAAACTAAATAAAAAAGAAGACTTCTTATTTGCCTTTCTGGCAAGAGAGAAATAATGTAGTCGCATGTCTTCACTCTCTATCATCTTCGGACTCTTACTTAACATTATTGGCCTCGTTGGATTTTTTGGAACGGGCTCCACTCACTACACGGCGCTGATTCCCTGCGCTCTTGGCCTTCTACTCATCATCTCTGGTTTGATTGCACGAAAAGAAAATCTACGTCGGCACGCAATGCATATTGCAGTTTTGGTGGCCTTCCTCGGTTTTCTTGGTACGGTTTCAGCATTGGGGAAAATTACCCTTTTATTCGGCTCAACACCTGATCCCAAAGCTGCTGCCATTATGGCTAAGAGCGCCACAGCATTTCTTTGCCTGATTTTTTTCATTCTCTGTGTCCGATCTTTTGTCAAAGCTCGCCTTTTGAAAAAATACTAGAACTTGTTCAAAATTCTACTGAGCGAGCTACGATCTGTTGCGCTTGCCTTCGTTGCTTATTTTCATATGAACTCCTCGCGCCTTGCTCTTCATCACGCTCCGCTAATTTTACACAGATTCTTTGAGCTATCACGATTTTCCCATCTATGAGCATCATCAAAATTTTATGAAACCCCCTATCAGTTACATCCTCCCATTATTATTGTCGCCGTTTCAAAAGTGAAGTGCAACACTCTGCTCTGAAAAGCTAGCATTATGGGTTACTCAAAGGTGTGTTACTTTTTGTTAGGTTAGACTTGAGGGTAGGAACAGGAAAGCGAGCAGGCAAGGAAGAATTAGATGGC
>JAPLTJ010000145.1 GCA_026398175.1 Verrucomicrobiia bacterium
CTCATGAAGCAAATCGATGAAAAGCCTCCGAGAGCCGGATGCTGCAAATCGGCAAGTCCGGTTCGATGAGGGGTAGAGGTAAAACGGTCATTGGCTTTATGCCTGTCACTCCGTAACCTCTGCCTACTCTACACCGCCTCTCTGCGATGTCCTTCATTTTCTAATGTAAGTTTGAGTGTTTTTCTAATGACTGTATCTGCACTCCGATTTTTACTGGTATTGCGAGGGTCAGCAGTTTTAGCAATAATCATGGCGCTGGCTCCTTCGTCCCGAATGATCAGGCGCTGCGCCCCGTGATGATCAGGATTAGCGAGGGCATTGCGAAAATGTTGCAGTGTGAAAATTTTTTCTTCCACAAATGCGCGCTCTGCCATGGCGTTGTCAGCTTTTTCAAGAATGCGTTGCAGCGTCTCCGTGCTAAGTGAAGGTTTTCCTTGGAGTTTTTCGAACATGCTCCACGTACTCGAGTGAGGAAGTTCTTCGTCGACGATTTTGTCAATCAATGCCGGCTGGAACATTGGAAACTCAAGTTGTAGTGCCGTTTTAAGCGCTACAAGGAAGGCTTTATTTTTTCCTTTTAGCCTGCTATCAACTTTGCTCCAAGGCCGAATGGCGTTACTCCCAGAATCGATGATGAGACGCTCAACACCAGCAAGGTTGGGATTCTCAGCAGCGGCTCTAAAATTTTCCAAACTCAAGGTAACTTTTTCTTCTTCTTTTTCGCCTCCTTCTTGCTGGTCGGTATCCTCGATTTCAGAGACATGAAATGTTGTTCCTCGAGCAGCTTGACTGCTGACGTTTTCTTCATCGAGATCAGCAGCATCCGTTGCTCTCCGTTGTTGCTCGGTTATTTCTGCAGGTGCTTCAGGAAAAGTTATCTTTTTCTTTTCTCCTCGACCAAACATCGCATTGACTTGAAAGGGTGAAATCAAAAATGTCACCAGCAGTGCAAAAAAAAATGAGTTTTTAAATAGACCTTTATTCATGTCGGTTTTTTTTCTGATCCAACAGATCCCGAATTTCTGCGAGGAGCTGTTCCGTTTTGTTTGGAGGAGCAGTAAGGGAAGCGTTAATGCGCAGGATCATAATAACTCGAACAAGCCCAAAAACAGAGGCTCCGATGATCAGGAATTCGATGACCGTGGTAATAAAGTTGCCATAGTTTATCGTTGCAGCACCCGCTGCCTGTGCTGCTTGCAGCGTCTCATAATGACGACCGTTGAGGGCAACAAAAAGATTTTGAAAATTGATTCCTTTTAAAAGAAGTCCAATAGGTGGCATCACAAGATCGTTGACCAAGGAATTGACAACTTTTCCAAACGCGGCACCGATAATAATTCCAACGGCAAGGTCGATCATGTTGCCGCGGGAGATGAAATCTTTAAATTCTTTGAGGAGGCGAGGTGCCATGGGGGGCAGGCTACATTCCCTCCTCCGCTGGGACAAGGACATATTTGCAGATTACAGGTTACAAAAAAAATTAAACTATATTCAGCTTAACTCGAAATCAGAGCTGTCCAAAAGTGAGCCAGTTTTTAAAATGAATTTTCCTCCTCCGGTCTCAGCTGTCGCCAGTAAGAAGTAAGGTCATGGCCAAGGCCAATACCGAGAGATATTCCCATCATTACCCATACCGGAGGATGTGCTGACATCATTGTAGTCCAAAGAGTGGCAACGCCAAGTTGCCAAGCTAGGCTGTAAAGGAAAGGACCAGTCACATCCAAATTGAAGGCTTTCAAATTTTCGATTTCTTTTTTTATAAAGGATCGTAATTCTCCAACGGTGAGAGGAGTTTTGTCAGTCTTAAATTTTCCATCAAATCGATTGAGGATCGATTGGCGGAGTTCGCCAGGAAGGTCTTTAAAAAATTCTTTAAGAGCGGCTCTTGTTGCAGTGACGCCTTCTGCTGTCTCTTGATCTTCGCGGAGGGTTGCTTTGTTTGGAGCCGTCTTTGAAAAAGGATTAAAAGAAGTCCCATTCGCTTTGAGGAGTTTGCTGTCTTCGGCCGGATCACTATCTTCAAAAATTAACTCAGCAATGGAATGAGCAGAGGAAAGATAAAAAGCGCTTGGATTGATTTGATCTTCGGCTTGGATAAATTCTTTTAGTTCCCCAATCGTTAAAAAATTTTGCGCGTCTGGTGATTCGAGTGCCACTATTTTTTCATAAAAATGAGCATCAAATCGCTGTAGGCCTCTACTTCCAAAGTCTCTAACAACGGCGAGTCTAACAAGATTGATTCCTTCTTGCGCAAGCTTTGCATTTGGAACAAGTGGGGAAATTCCAGCGACAAGCTCCATTTCTCCCCGTCTTCCAAGAATCGCAAAATCATTTTCTGTTTCTGGAAAATCGGAGAGCTTGAAAAGAATGTTTAGTCCCGCTGTTCTGGATGTGGTTGTTGTTTGAGTGGCAAGCGCTGAGAGCGATTAGAAAGCTTCGTTAAGAGCTGGCGAGTTCGCTTGATCTAATGTTGCAAGAAATTCCATGGAGTCATTTGGCAGCGCTGTTGGAATTTTTATTTTTAAAGAAGAACCATCAGCAATCCGCACATAGCCTTGCTGAGCTGCTTGTAAGGCGGTGGAGAGAGTTGTTAACAAGGAAATTTTTTAATCAAAAAGCGGTTGGTCGCCTGCTGCAGCTTTTGTCTGCTCCGAAGAGGTTCTAACTAATTCCAAATTTATTTCTTCAATTTTACTCCGAAGATAAGAGGCGTTGTTGAGCGCAATCTCTTTTGCTTTCTCATTAAAGAGTGGCTCTGCCGACAAATAGTTGGAGCGTGTCCGCTAAGCGCCAAAGGATCTTTTTAAGGGGATCCGAAGTCTAAAAAGATTTGGGCACAACAAGCGTAAAAAGCTGTTATGCCCAAAATTGATAGGTTATAATGAGGTATGAAGATCGAAACAACCGTACCA
>JAPLTJ010000069.1 GCA_026398175.1 Verrucomicrobiia bacterium
CGTATATTCTGGGTTACATGATGATAGCCTTTGGCCATAATAATCTCCTTTGGTTTGCACCTCTGAGATTATCAACTTCATGTAACCCTTCCTATTTTTATTCCTATTGTCGCTGTTGCACTTCAAAATTTCCTGGGCCAACCTAATCTCTTCTTCTTTTAAAAATCTATGAAACATTCGATCCAAATCACCGAAGCCGGTCTCTCCCTCGCGGAGCTGCGCACGCTCTATTTCGAGCATCCATCCCTAGAAGTTTCTTCTTCGCTCAAGATTGCCATCGAAAAATCAGCAGCCATCGTCACTCAAGCCATGCAAGAGGGACGCGTTGTCTATGGCATCAATACAGGCTTCGGAGCTCTTGCTAACACGCGCATCAAACCTGACAAACTTGCAGAACTGCAATTTAACATCATTCGTTCTCACAAAGCTGGGGTGGGAAAATATCTCGAGGAAAATATTTCGCGCCTGATTTTGGCCATTAAAATTGTTGGCCTCTCGATGGGCTATTCTGGCGTGCGTTGGATCTTAGTCGAAAAATTATTAGCTCTCTACAACGCTGGTTACTATCCCTGCATGCACGCCAAAGGCTCTGTGGGAGCCTCAGGAGACTTGGCCCCACTCGCAGACTTAGCCGGCGTTCTCATTGGTGAAGGGGACGCTTGGTTTGAAGGAAAAATTATTTCTGCCAAAGAAGTTTTGAAAAAGTTGGAATGGACTCCTTATCAACTTGCTCCCAAAGAAGGGCTCTCCCTCATCAACGGAACTCAAGTCTCGACTGGCTTAGCGCTCGCAGCCTTGTTCAAAGCGGAACATCTCTTTGGTGCTGCTGTTGTTTCCGGCATGCTCAGCTTAGAAGCCATTAAAGGTTCTCACTCCCCTTTCCATCCGGAGATTCAACGGTTGCGTCGCCAAAAAGGGCAGCAACTTGTAGCGGGCTGGTATCGCGATTTATTAAAAGAGAGTCCGCTGAATGCAAGCCGCACCGCTGCTTCCAAAGTCCAAGATCCGTATTGCATGCGCTGTCAGCCCGTCGTCATGGGCGCTTGCCTCGATCAGCTTCAACACGCTGCTGATATTTTGTGCCTCGAAGCAAGTGGCGTGACCGACAATCCTTTTGTCATTGCGGAGACAGGCGATGTCATCAGCGGCGGCAATTTTCATGCAGAGCCAGTCGCTTTTGCAGCTGACAACATGGCGTTAGCTATCGCTGAAGTAGCCTCCATCGCTGAACGCCGGATCGCTCTCCTCATGGACATTTATTTTAGTGGACTCCCTGCTTTCCTTGTAGAAAAAAGCGGATTGCATTCGGGCCTCATGATTGCTCATGTCACCGCTGCAGCTATGGTGAGTGAAAATAAATCCCTCGCACATCCCAGCAGCGTCGATTCCATTCCAACCTCTGCCAACCAAGAAGATCATGTCAGCATGGCCACCTACGGCGCACGCCGTCTTCATGACATGTTAGAAAATGCTGGCTACGTCATCGGCATTGAACTACTCGCTGCAGTCAGAGGTTTATCATTCCATCATCCTTCTAAAACAAGTCCCGCTCTCGAAAAAATCCTGCCTCATCTTCGCTCGCTCATTCAGCTCGATAGCAGCGATCATGTTTTATCACCGGAGATGGAAGCCTTACAGCAAGCGGCCCTGCAAGGAAAAGTAGCAACGGTAATTTTAGAAATGGAATCAATTCCCTTTTTTAAAATTTAAAAAATCAATAGCCACAAAAGAACGCAAAGAAAATTTTTATTTAACCGCAAAATACGCTGAAGCTCGCTAGAACGTGCTATCAATTCATAGTTACTAGCTCTATTTTCACTACACCACCGTCATTCTAGCGGACGCTGGAATCCAGCGACTGTCTGTACAATAATCGAAAAACAGCGATCAAAAAAACCTCAAAAAAATTTCATTAAAGAAAAAGAAAAGAGATTTTATTTATGCCATCATCAACTCTGCATCGACAGCCTCCTGGATTTCTGCGTCCGCAGGAATGACGTCTAGGGCGTAGTGACTGTTCATTCTGAAATTTCACCATAATATTTTTCTAACGGAGATTATGATTCTGAACTCTCAACATTACCAACCACCAACATCTTCACCATGGAACGGACGTGGAGATACGGTTAGCGGCCGGCTCTTTCAGCATATTCAATTACTCGATTGCAACAAGCTTCCCTCTTTATTGCCCAAACAAAGTGTCGTCTTACTTGGATTCGCTTGTGAGGAAGGGGTGAAGCGCAACTTAGGTCGACCCGGCGCGGCGCAAGGCCCAGAGTCTCTTCGCAAGGCTCTCTGCAATATTCCTTTCTCTTCTTCTCAAACACGACCCATCTACGATGCAGGAACCATTTTGTGTCCTGATGAAGATTTAGAAAAAGCGCAACAACTCTTGGGCAAAACAGTTACAGGCTTACGAGAACGCGGTGCCTTTGTCATCGTCTTAGGAGGAGGACATGAAGTCGCTTGGGGAAATTTTCAAGGACTCGTCGCGGCTTCTTCTCCCTCATCGACAATGGGAGTAGATGTTTTGAATTTTGATACTCACTTTGATCTCCGCCCTCTCTTGCCCGAAAACAGAGGCTCTTCGGGCACTTCTTTTCATCAAATTCATAACCATTGCGCAGCACACCAAATTCCTTCGCGCTATGCCTGCTTTGGCATTCAGTCATTTGGGAACACTCAAGGTGTTTTTGAAAAAGCTAATTCCATCAATGCTACTCATTGCTTGGCAGAGACAATGATTCATCATCCTCAACTTGCTCATGAGGCTCTTGGAACATGGCTTGCTTCTGCGCAACAGATCCATCTGACCCTCTGCCTCGATGTCTTGGCAGCAGCCCATGCTCCTGGTGTCAGCGCCCCACAAGCCATGGGCCTGGCTCCGCACAACCTCGTTCCTTTTTTCCGACAAGCTTTAGAAAGCGGAAAAGTTATCGGCTTCGATGTGGCTGAACTCAATCCCCTTTACGATCGCGATGATCAGACCGCAAAGCTAGCCGCTCATTTTGTAGCGGAAGTGATTACTAAAATTAATTAAACACAAAGAAATCAAAAAAGGAATAGCCACAAAAGAACACAAAGAGCACAAAGAAAAACTTTCATATTCAAACCCTTCTTTTTTTTGCGTTCTTTGTGTTTTTTTGTGGCCATTCTCTGCTTTTCGTTGTGTTACTTTGCGGCTAATTTTCTTTTTATGTTCGATACACTTTTTATCAACCTCCACGCAGCCACCATGGCCGATCAGAAGACTCCCTATGGAGCCATTCATGATGCTGCCATCGCCGTTCAAGATGGCAAGATTGCTTGGATTGGAAAAAAAAGTGATTTGCCTGACGCGCCAGAAAAATGTGCAAAGGACGTCATCGATGCCGATCATCAATGGGTGACTCCAGGCCTCATCGATTGTCATACTCATTTGGTTTTTGGAGGTCAGCGCGCTGATGAGTTTGCGCGCAAGTTACAGGGAGAGTCGTACGAAGCAATCTTAGCCTCTGGTGGTGGTATTTTATCAAGTGTCCGCGCCACCCGCGAAGCCTCATTTGAAGATCTTTTGAAGGCTGCTCTCGAACGTGCACGCTATGCAATGACTCAAGGTGCCACTACTCTTGAAATCAAATCTGGCTATGGCCTCGACCTCGAAAGCGAATGTAAAATCCTTCGCGTCATCAAGCACCTTCGCGAACTCCTTCCGATGACCATCAAAGCAACTTGCTTGGCTGCTCATGTCGTCCCTCCCGAATATCAAGATCGACGCTCTGAATATATTGCTTGGATCATCAAAGATCTCTTGCCTCAAATCAAACAGGAAGAACTCGCCAGTGCCGTCGATGTTTTCTGTGAAAAAATTGCGTTCACTTTGGAAGAGACGGAGCAAATTTTTCAAGCAGCCAAAGCTCTGGACTTCGACATCAAAATTCACGCCGAGCAACTTTCTTCCATGCACGGCAGTTCTCTCGCTGCCCGCTATGAGGCCCTCTCTGCAGATCATTTAGAATACATGACGGAATCCGATGTCATCGCCATGAAGGCCTCGGGAACCGTTGCCACCTTGCTTCCAGGCGCATTTTATTTTTTGAGAGAAAAACAGATTCCTCCTCTTGATTTGTTACGCCAATATCAAGTTCCCATCGCTCTCGCTACCGATTTTAATCCTGGCACCTCGCCCATTAATTCTCTCTCCACGATCATGAACTTGGCCTGTGTCTTGTGGCGCTTCACTCCAGAGGAAGCATTGCGCGGCGTCACCCTCCATGCCGCTCAGGCATTGGGGCTCCAAGCAACTCACGGTTCACTTGAAGTTGGAAAAAATGCAGACTTTGCTTTTTGGAATATCGAAACGCCTGCCGAGCTTGCTTACTACCTGCATGGCAGAGCTTGTAGTGAATTAATAATTCATGGAGAGTCGGCACAACATTGTTCATAAAAAATTTGAACAAAAGCTCCCTACCTTTGTCAAACTAGCATGAATATAAAAAAACTTAGCTTGCATCTCCTCATTTTGTCGATGGTACTGACGAGCTATTCCTTTGCACAAAGCAGCACCAGTTACTCAAGCATTCCTAGCTGCTCTTCTCCTCAAGAAGATAAATCTCTCTCGAGCACAATCGCACCTCAGGAACTTAATGTTGATCTCTCAGCAACAAAGAACTACTCCATCAAAGTAAAAGCAGGAGAAGCGCTAGCACTTAGCATCAATAACCCTGATAAACTCTACCACTCTGGAGCGCTTGATAACCTTGACCTTTATAACGAACTCGACCTACGTCATACACTTTGCACCTCACTTTATTCTGACTCTTGGAATCCTTTGAATCATAATTTTTCCTTGGAAAAAGAAAACAACCTCAATCAAGAAACAGGCGATCCTCTCGTCTATCATTTCAACGCTGTACGTCCAGGAAACACGTATATCTACTTCTGCACGCACCATAAAAAGTCTTCAAAATATGGCCCGCTTCTAATGCCTGACTGGATTGGCCCCAAGATCACGGTTGAAGTTTCTCAGTAGTGCACTCCATCATCCTGCAACTGACTCACCACGCTCCAGCCACATACTCGCGGTTGAGCGTAGCAATGACGGAAGCAGAAATATTAGCAGGACAATAAACTTGATTTATAAATCAAGAATCATCGACAATCACTGAAATCTTGATATCTTTATCAAGATGAAATCGCTTCAAGAACTGGGCAAGACTGTAGCCACTCGTCGCAGAGCCTTACACCTTCGCCAATCCATGGTCGCTAGCCATGCCGGGATTTCTGCAGAATCCCTCTCTCGTTTTGAACGAGGTCGCATTACGGAGTTTGGTTCCAGAAAATTACTTGCTCTCTTAGCTGTTTTAGAAATGGAAATAAAGTTTGTTGAGAAAGGACACGCTGGCTCGCTCGATGAATTAAAAAAAGAAAGGAGCTTATGAAACTAGCTGTATATCTTTTAGGACGACGGGTCGCAACCCTGGAATCGATAGGTGATTTCAAGACCACATTGACTTATGAAGCTGATGCGACTGCCAATGATTTCGTTTCGCTAACCATGCCTGTGCGCACGGAATCGTGGTCGTGGGATGATTCCTTGCATCCTATTTTCCGAATGAACCTCCCGGAAGGCTATCTACTCCATGTGCTGGAAGAGCGCTTTGGTCCTCACATCGGAGCAAGTCCTATCAAGCTCTTGTCCGTAGTAGGTCGCAATATGGTGGGGCGCCTACAAGTAGCCCCACTAAGTTCTGACTTGAATGAGCCACTCCAACCTTTGGACGTTGCTGATATTCTCCAAGGAGATAATTCAGAAGAAGCATTTTCTAAATTGGTCCATCAGTATGCAACGAGCGGAGTGTCAGGTGTTGTCCCAAAATTTTTGGATGCGGAGAAATCATCTATCAGGCTCTCTCATTACAACAAGAGCACACTTTTTACACGCCGCCACATCATCAAGGGATCGACCAAACAGCTTCCTTACGTGAGCCTGAATGAATTTCTTTGCATGCAGGTTGCTGCTAAAATTCTCCCAACAGCAAAGACTCAAATTTCTCTAGATGGACAAGCACTTGTTGTAGATCGATTTGATGTTGACGACAAAGGTCAAGCATATGACGGACTAGAGGATTTTTGTGCACTGCTCGGATTGCGTCCTTCCGCAAAATACGATACGACATGGGAACGTATTGCCAAGGGGGTTCGAGACCATGTACCAGGAATACGCCAGCGAGAAACCTTTCAACATCTGGCAACAACAATCCTACTGACTTATGCACTGCGCAATGCCGACTGTCATGCAAAAAATATCGCACTCCTCTACTCTTCTCGAGCCGATATCCATATTGCGCCAATCTATGACATGGTCACCACGTCTGTTTATACTGGCTATCAAGATAGCCCACCTGGCATTTCCTTCATGGGAAAAAAGACATGGCTTCCAGGAAAAAATTTGGAAAAATTTCTAGCTGCTACTTTTGGAATTTCATCTAGAGAACAAATAGCCATCGTTGAAAAAATCAGTGACGCAATGACAGAAACTATGCCTTTGGTTAAAGAGATGATGAAAGAATATTCAAAATTTCGTGAACTTGGAAAACGCATGTTGAGCGCATGGAGTGAGGGGAGAGAAAATTTGAGAAGCCAACGAATGTATACTCTTGGTTCTTTGGTCTCTCAAAAAGCATTGAAAGAATTTTCTCCTGCACCAAAACTTCGCCAACCAAAACGTATTGTTGGAAAAGAATGATTTTTTAAACTGCTGCTGCAGCGGACGCAGCCACATACTCGCGGTTGAGTGTGGCAATGACGGAGGCAGAAATGTTCGCAGGACAAACTGCCTCGCATGCGTAGTAGTTGGAGCAATTACCAAACCCTTCTGCATCCATAGCTCGAACCATATTCAAGGCACGCTCTTTCCGTTCAGGCTGACCTTGAGGCAAGTGCACCAAGTGCGTCACTTTTGCTCCGACAAAAAGCATTGCTGAACTATTGGGACAAGCCGCAGCACAAGCACCACAGCCGATGCAAGCGGCTGCATCCATGGCATGATCTGCCTCGCGTTTTGAAATCAATGTCGCACTTGCATCAGGAGCACCACCTGTATGCTCCGTAATAAAACCACCAGCTTGAATAATGCGATCGTAGGCTTTTCGATTCGTAACAAGATCTTTAATGATAGGAAAAGATGCTGCACGAAAAGGCTCAACCGTGATTGTTTCGCCATCACAAAAGCTGCGCATGTAAACCTGACAGGCAGCACTTCGTCCTGGACCTTGGGGAATACCATTGATCACCATGCTACAAGTACCACAAATTCCCTCACGACAATCGGACTCAAAAGCGACAGGAACTTTTTGCTTTTCGATCAAACGATTATTGACCATATCGAGCATCTCCAAAAAAGAGGCCTCTGCAGGAATATCTAGTGCTTCGATCTCTTCAAAAAATCCTTCGACCTTTTCATGGTCTTGTCTCCAAATACGAAGATGAAAATTCATAGTCTCGCTTAGTGTTTATAATTTCTTGTCGCAGGATGGATAAACTCGTAATTGAGCGGCTCCTTGATCAATGTCGGCTCTTTCCCCTCACCTTGATATTGCCAAGCATGCACACACTGAAATAGCTCATCATTACGCAAGGCCTCTCCATCCGGCAGTTGATACTCCACACGAAAATGTCCACCACATGATTCCTCACGAGTGAGTGCATCACGGCAGAGAAGTTCTCCCAGTTCAAAGAAATCAGCAACACGACCAGCGGCTTCGAGAGCCTGATTAAATGAGGCTCCCGTTCCTGGAACCCCAACTTCATTCCAGAATCGCGCCCTTATTTTTGGAATCTCCGTCAAAGCTTCTTGAAGACTTTCTCGGCTCCGAGCCATACCACATTTTTCCCAAAGGAGCGTCCCTAGTTCACGATGAAATTTTTCTGAGGAAACCGTCCCGCGAACTTCTAGCAGACGATTCATGCGACCACGAACGGCAGCCTCTGCTTCTTCAAACTCAGGTGAATCGGTGGTAACCTTGTTACCAAACTGCGTGGAAAGATATTCTCCGAGTGTGTAAGGAACAATGAAGTATCCATCGGCAAGACCTTGCATGAGGGCACTCGCTCCCAAGCGGTTCGCACCATGGTCAGAAAAATTGGCCTCTCCGAGAACGTAGAGTCCAGGCAAGTTGCTCATCAAATGATAATCGACCCACAAACCACCCATCGTGTAATGCAGTGCTGGAAAAATCCGCATCGGCCGCTCGTAGGCATTTTCTCCTGTGATGTTTTCGTACATCTCAAAAAGATTTCCGTAGCGCCCTTCGACTTCTTTTTTTCCAAGACGCGCGATCGCATCTTTAAAGTCGAGATAGACGCCAAGGCCGCCAGGACCAACGCCTCTGCCCTCATCGCAAACTTCTTTGGCACTTCGAGAAGAAATATCGCGTGGCGCCAAATTTCCATAAGCGGGATATTTTCGCTCCAAATAATAATCGCGTTCTTCTTCGGGAATATCTTGAGGAGCGCGTTGGTCTCCTTTTTTCTTCGGAACCCAAACACGTCCATCATTGCGCAGCGACTCGGACATGAGGGTCAGCTTCGATTGAAAATCGCCCGCAACAGGAATGCAAGTTGGATGAATCTGCGTGTAACACGGATTCGCAAAGAGAGCGCCTCGTTTGTAGGCTCGCCAAATGGCTGTGGTATTGCAACCGCGCGCATTGGTCGAGAGATAGTAGACATTGCTATAACCACCCGTGGCCAGCATCACCGTATCAGCTGCGTGCCGTGTCAACTCACCCGTGAGAAGATTGCGTACGATGATTCCTTTGGCATGCCCATCAACTACGACAAGATCGAGCATTTCGCTATGCGTGTGCATCGTGACACGCCCGCTTTTGATTTGATGGCTCAATGAGGCATAAGCTCCGAGAAGAAGTTGTTGTCCTGTTTGTCCTCGCGCATAAAAAGTCCGAGAGACCTGAGCTCCACCGAAAGAGCGATTCGCTAACTGCCCACCATACTCACGCGCAAAGGGAACACCTTGTGCCACGCACTGGTCGATGATGTTTCGAGAGACCTCGGCAAGCCGATGAACATTGGCTTCGCGGGCACGGAAGTCGCCTCCTTTGAGCGTATCATAAAAAAGACGCCAGCCACTATCTCCATCATTCCGATAATTTTTTGCCGCATTGATTCCACCCTGTGCTGCGATGCTGTGAGCGCGGCGCGGAGAATCTTGAAAACAAAAACAGTCCACATTGTATCCCTGATCTGCCAGCGTGGCTGCCGCTGAAGCCCCTGCCAGACCTGATCCAACAACGATGATACGAAACTTGCGCTTGTTAGCAGGATTGACCAGCTTGGCATGCTCTTTGAAATGCTGCCACTTTGTTTTGAGTGGGCCAGTCGGAATTTTTGGATCGAGTTCTATCATGAGAGAAGGAAATTCATAGAATACGTGCGGCGTGGCAGCCGCCGGATCGACTGCCGAAGGCAGCCCCGAAGGGGCGAGCCTCGCGGGAGCGAGCGAGTTGAAATGGAAGCGATGGAAGGGATAAGAAAAAAATTAATTTGAGAGCAGTTTCAAAAAAATAGAAACTGGAATCGAGGCGTAACCGAGAAAGAAAGCCCAAGCCACGATTTTTCCTGCAAACTCAAAACGAGGGCGTAATTTTTTACTCGTCAGGCCCAATGTTTGAAAAAGGCTGGCGATGCCGTGACTCAAGTGCAGCGCTAAAAATCCAACACTCAGCAAATAAAAACCAGCGACCCATGGATTGCCAAAAGCGGTCGTTAACATCCGATAGACATCGTGACGGCCAGCGGCATCAACCCATTCTTTGGACTGAGGATTCACCCACTCCCAAGTAAATTGAGCCAGATGAAATAAAATAAAACCAAAAACAACCAATCCGGAAAGCCTCATGGTACGAGCATAGAGCGTCGTATTAAGAGTTTGTTGCACGGCATATTTTTGAGGATGAGCCTGGCGATTTTCTCTCCACAACAAGATCGTAAAATAAACATGGAGCACCGCAGCAGCGATGAGCCCGAGACGTGCAATCCACAATAATTTTCCCAGATGATGCAAGTTAGCGGCATAGCCATTCACGGCATCAGGTCCTAAAAAAATCGAAAGATTACCGAGCAGATGAACGGTGATAAAACCGATGAGCGCCAGCCCTGTGATGGAAACAATCCATTTGCGCCCAATAGAAGAATTAAAAAAACAATGTAATGAACTCATGAAAAACAAAACTTGTTTATAGCTACATCAGCAACCAAAAACAAGCTTCGTCTTTCGGCTCATGGAGTGATCCAGGAGCATTTCACGTGTTTTGATACACAGGGGTCTATTAAAAAAGTTAGTACTTAAAAATAGCCTACGGCAAAACCATGTAGCGTGCCACGAGATTGAACTCACGGCGCTGTGCTGATAGAGGCAGGGAATGGGTA
>JAPLTJ010000059.1 GCA_026398175.1 Verrucomicrobiia bacterium
GGTAACGAGCCGTTTGATTTGATGACGTGTAATCATGCCTCTCACCAAAACAGGAAAGCAAAGACCTGTCCGTCTCTGCTTTCACAACCTGGTCAAAAGCACTGAGGTTACCCAACTAAAAGCGGGTAATTATAACTGTCGTCAGTGGGTATTTATAAGTGTCGCTGGGCAGCAAGAGCAGCATTAATCTTTTTAGAAGCTTTTTGTAAAAGACATACCTTTGCTGTGCCTGAAGATTTTCTTGATAATTCCAGCCAGGCAGCCGCTTCAGCTTCACGTTGTTGAGTCCGGAGAACTAGCGGAACAGTGCTCCAAAAAGCTTGGTGACCTTGAATGGTGCTTAGGTTTTGAGATTCTGATAATAAGTGGGGAAATTTGTTTGCAGCGGCAAGTGCACTGATCCATTTTTCATGAGTAGTCTTAGCTGCGCCAATGGCCTGAGCCCATGAAACAGTAACTGATGATGTGCCATCGAAAAGGGGTAATACCATTTCCATTAATTAATGAGACTATAGGACGTAGGAGTTTTGGTTTCTAGCAAGGCGGAAGAGTGAGGCGCTATGCAAGCATAACGTAAGCTCTGACAACGAAGCTAGGGAGCAAAACATACATGCGGCGTGGCAGCGCGAGCGAGTTGCACCAAGTCACAATAGTCCGATTAATTAATGGAAATGGTATAAGGTTGCCCGCGCTTGTTCTGGTGCTTGCTTAAAGAGTTGTGAAATATTTTCTTTTAATTTGGCAGTAGTTGTTTTAATCGCAGAAGAGATCTTTTCTTGATGAAATCGACGCCAAAGGCTCTGGAGGCGCCAAGGAGCTTCTTCCAATCCTGTGCGTGAGGTAGTCTGAAAAATTTCAAGCTGGTTCAATAAATTTTCATGATGCAACAATTTTTCATGTTCAGAAGAAGCAGGATTTAATTCTTGTGACAGGAGAGAATTGACTCGGTCTTCTTGAAGTTGCACTTCAAGCAATAGTTTTCTATTCGTAGCTTCTTGAAGATAGTGCCTTATTTCATGTTGTTCGGATTCAAACTCCGTATCAGAAAATTTTGGGGCAAGATCCGTGCAGGCAGTGATAACAGTATCGTATGCTTGTTGGGCTTTTATCGTGAGATCATCATGAGGCCATTTGATTCCATGAACGTGAGCTGTATTCGCCACAGCTGTGATAGCCATTTCAGAGGCACGAGCCTCACAGCACAGGGCCATCATTTCATGAAATCCGGTGATATCATCTGCTGAGATATTTTTGGAAATCGATCGATAGGCTTCAGCTGCATGATGGAAATTAACTGGAACCTGAGCGCTTTGTGAAGCAAGCGCGCTCCCTTCATGGGCTTGATTTTGAGCGGATTCATCAGAAGATAGATAGTTGTTGCGAGCAACAAGAGCATCGGTCGTGCTTTCTTCCGCTTCGTATTCAGCTAAACGAGCATTATAAAAATGAATTTCGGATAGGGTTTCATTGATCGCGTCGCAATTACTTGAAAAATGAGTTTCGCAGATTTTTTGATGCTCTTCTAAAAGCTCAACTAGACCCTTTGTTTTTTCGACGAGTTCTTCCCAATGCCTAGAAGCTTTGTCGGGATTTTCGGTTTCAAAGGAAACTATTTTTTCAAGAAGGGCTGTTGTGTAGTAGTACGTATTTGCTACAACAGTTCCTTTTGCGTCGCTTAAAGATTCAAACAAAGATTCATTGTCTTCTTGATTAAAAGCTTCAGGAGGAAGGCTTAAATCGCCAAATGGTGAAGACAAAAAATTGGCTGTAACATCTTCTCTAATTTGTGTGAAAGATGAGTTATTCTCTCGCCGTTTCAAAAGTGAAGTGCAACACTCTGCTCTGAAAAGCTAGCATTATGGGTTACTCAAAGGTGTGTTACTTTTTGTTAGGTTAGACTTGAGGGTAGGAACAGGAAAGCGAGCAGGCAAGGAAGAATTAGATGG
>JAPLTJ010000171.1 GCA_026398175.1 Verrucomicrobiia bacterium
GCCATCTAATTCTTCCTTGCCTGCTCGCTTTCCTGTTCCTACCCTCAAGTCTAACCTAACAAAAAGTAACACACCTTTGAGTAACCCATAATGCTAGCTTTTCAGAGCAGAGTGTTGCACTTCACTTTTGAAACGGCGAACCAATAAACCAATAAACCAATAAACCAATAAACCAATAAACCAATAAACCAATAAACAAAGCTTCATTGATAATCTAAACTTCCTTTTTAAGAAAATCTGGCCCGAGTAAAAATTTCCTGAATTCCCCCTGGCAACTCCACGATTCCTGAGTATATTTCTTAGCATTACTTAATACCATGTCACTTTACTCAACACTGCGAACAGCGAAGCACCCATCAAGAAATCATTTCTTGCTAGCTCTTGGTGCTCTCATTTTTTCCTCCTCCATGCTTCTTGCCCAACAAGAAAAAGAGGTGCCATCAACGGCAGCCCGCATGCCTGCAGAGACTCCTGCTTCAAGCTCTGCTGCTGAACCAGCCAGCTCTTTATTGAATGTTTCCTCCCACGCTCTTCTTCCTACGAATCTTAATTCTAATACCGATTCTAACACCATCACTGCCAGTCGTCCTACAAGCACTCCTTTTTCTTCTCTGCCACCTAGTCCCACTTCTAGCATTGATAGCAATGCTCTCTCAAAAAGCATTCCTCTCATTCCTGGCACTTCTTCCAAGCAACCAAAGTCTAATCCTGCTAAGCTCAGATCATTGCCTCTCACAGACCCTACCTCCATTTCTTCCACCATGCCTCGCTCAAAGTTACCAGCAAAATTGGGCGAAGCAGTGGCTGCTCAGCCATCGTCGACTGACACTAATTCTTCGGACAATTCTGCAGCGATTGCTGCCATTAGCAATAATCCCAACGAAAAAATCAGCATCCAGTTTCCCCACACTTCGATTCTAGAAGCTCTTTCTCTTTATGAAAAATTAACTGGCAAACGTATTATCCGAGACTCCAATCTTGCTGGGCCTGATCTCTCCTTGATGATTGCTGATCCTGTTTCCAAAAAAGATGCTGTTGCATTACTCGAAAGCACGATGTTGGTGAATGGCTACGCGGTGGTTCCCGTTGATGAAAAGACCATCAAAATTATTGGACCAAGCCGTCCTCCTCGCATGGAGGGCCTCCCTCTTTATCAAAATGCAGCTGAATTGCCAAGTGACGGCGAGCGCCTCGTCAGCTTTTATCAGCCCCTCCACTTTTTGAGCCCCAATGAAGCGATCAACATCCTTCAAGGCGTCATTCAAGTCAATCCTTACGGATCACTCGTTGCTGTTCCTAATACGAGTGCCATCGTCATCACTGACAAAACTCCGATCATTCAAAAGTCCTTAGCCCTTCTCCAAATCATCGATCGCGAACCTTCTCAAATCATCACCGAATTTATTTCGTTGCAACGAGCTGATGCTGAAAAAACGGTCGATACGTTGAATCAAATTTTTGGAAAAGAAGGAAGCTCTAGCACTTCTCAAACTCCAAAGTCTCCCACTTCTCCTTATCAACAGCCACCTCCAACCCCAGTTGCTTCCTCCGCTTCCGGCGATGACGACACCCGCATCTTCAGTGGCAAAGTCCAATTTATTCCAGACAAGCGGACCAACCGCATTCTCCTCGTTACGAAAGCAGAAAATTATCGCTACATTCGCGAGCTAATCTCCAAGCTTGATCAAGCAGTTCAATACGAAGAGCCACTCGTCAGGCCGCTTAAATACGTTGCAGAAACAGACGTCTTTCCTGTTCTCGTCGACTTACTCAAAAATAAAGATGATGACTCACAAAACAATGCTGCAAAACCTCAGGCCTCCCCTCAAAACCCTTTTTCAAATAATAACCCTAGTAATAATAGCAGCGCCTCTAATCCATCAAACCCAGCAGGCGGAAGTTCAAGCACAACTTCTGGAAGTTCTACTGGTGGCGACCTTTTGAGCAGCGCACCTCAACTTCAACCTCCCCAATCAGCTATTATCGGCTCGAGCAGTTTGATTGGCGACCCAACCGCAAATAGCATCATTGTTTACGGTCCTCCTGAAAGTAAAATCAAAGCGCGCCAAATTATTGACCTGCTCGACCGCCGTCCACAACAAGTCTATCTCGCTGCCGTCATCGGCGAAATGAGGCTAGAAGAAGGTATGGATTATGGCACTTCTTACCTTTTCCACTATCAAGGCTTCAATGCGCTGATGAGCGGTTTCACTTCAGCCCCTTCTGTTCTTCCTGCCGCAACCTCACTAGCCGCTGGAGCAGCCAGTGGGGCAGGAGGATTGACTGTCTTTGGCACCCTTGGCTCACTTGATCTTTATGCCAATTTCTTAGAGTCAACAGGCCGATTCCGGACCATCTCGCGTCCAGTCGTCTATACGAGCAACAATCGTAAAGCGACTATTCTCTCAGGACAAAAAATTCCTTATCTCTCGTCAACACTTTCGAGTGTTGTTGCTGGGGCAAACACTGCTGCTACGAATAATACTGCCAACTCATTAACCTCGAACATCACCTATCAAGATGTTCTTTTAAAACTCGAAGTCATTCCCCTAATCAATTCTGATAACGAAGTGAACTTAATCATCGGTCAACAAAATCAAACGGTCGATCTTGTTGCAACCGCTGCTAACGCTAAAAATAACATTCAAGCCCCTACAGTAAACACCCAACAATTGACAACAAGTGTCAGAATTCCTAGTGGCTCTACTATTGTACTTGGTGGATTAATTGAAGATGAAAAAGACAACTCAGAAAATGGCATTCCTTACATCAATAAGATTCCGATCATCGGCCCGTTGTTCGGAAGTCATACCATTAAAAACAAAAAGCGTCATGAACTTATCGTTATGATTTCACCAACGGTTATCACCTCCAATATGTCGATGGAAAAAGCGAGCGTCGCAGAAGGAGCTAATACCAACCTCGGGCAACGAGGCAGAGACCTTAAGAAAAAATTACAGCCACCACCACCTGCTCCTAAGAAAAAGAAATTTAAATTGTTTCAGCTGCCCAAGCAGGAAAGTTTTTAATTTTCAGAATAAAAATTGACATTCGTTTCATTTTTGAATATGCATTTTTTTCATTAGTGAAACCTTGAGACTGGCTTATTTCGTAGATCTTTTCTGCTTCGTAGGTGGGATGGTTTTAGAGGATTGGTTTGATGCAGAATGATTTTGAGAAATAATCAATACTCATTTTTAAAAACATCAAACCTCTTATTAAAAAATGAAAACCAAAAGCATAAACATAATAATTCTGTTGATCTTGCTATTAGTATCTTTAAGTTCTAGCAGGCTTTTTGCTAATACTAGTGTTTATATAAATCAGGCTCCTTCAAGTGGAGGGGAAATAAATCTAAATCGTAACGAGGATCTCATTTTTCCTACTGCGGTGACGGGTTATGCACCCGCTAACATTGAAAATCTTATCTGCACTTCAGGTATAACTTGGCAATATGAATATGAATCTGCCATAAATGGTTCTGCTTATCGTTTTACTTTCCCAAATGCAGCAGGTTATTATACCATTACTTTTCAATTCTATGGTAGGGGAGGAACCTGGAATACCAGGAAGACCTCGGTCAAAGTCATAATAAGCTGATGGATAAATAATCTTTTAAAAAAAGATAGACGTATTTCGATCGTTGTTGTAAAAAAGTTTGATGAGTTTTACAAAAGATCTTCAAGAAGCAAATGTTTTAAATCGAA
>JAPLTJ010000089.1 GCA_026398175.1 Verrucomicrobiia bacterium
CATCTAATTCTTCCTTGCCTGCTCGCTTTCCTGTTCCTACCCTCAAGTCTAACCTAACAAAAAGTAACACACCTTTGAGTAACCCATAATGCTAGCTTTTCAGAGCAGAGTGTTGCACTTCACTTTTGAAACGGCGTTTTTAAAAAACCTACCTCTGCAGATTTAGTTGCTAAAAAAATATTCTAACTCCGAAGCAATTTCTTACTCTTTACCCTTTACTCTTTACCCTTTACTGCAGTCCATCAGCCACTCCACAAGCCCTCCCTGGGGCACCGACATTTCCTCTCGTGTGCTCAGACGCTTGATCTTCAGTTGCGGCCATTCGTCACCGATCATCACAGCAAAAGAAGCTCCACCATTTTCTGCAGCACTAAATTGTTTTCCCACACGCTCGGAAGCTAATGAAAAAGCCACGCGCAGGCCGGCATCTCGAAGTTGCTGCGCGAGGCCCACGGCCTGAGGGCGCAGTGCCTCATCGGCAATGACGAGATAGACTTGGCAAGACGAGGTTGCTGCATGAAACTCTTCTTCGCGCTGAGTGGCGAGCGGAACTTCTTTTAAAAATTCCAACATCACTGCATCTCCCATACCAAATCCAACGGCAGGAAGCGTCACCGCTCCATTACTGAGATCGTGGATCAATCGGTCGTAGCGACCACCGCCAGCAACAGCACGCAAACTTCCCTGCAGGGCGAACGCCTCAAAAACAACGCCGGTATAGTAGGCCAGCCCACGGACAATGGAAAGGTCCGGTTTGATAAAATCGCGCAATCCTCGAGCAGCGAGTTCCTCTAGGAGCGGCTCCAGCACAGGAATCGTAGGCGACGTCATAAATTCTCGTAATTTTTCCACCGTCAGTCCTGAATGTTCCAACGCGGCTAATTTCTCCTCTGTCTTTTCTTGTGGCTCTCGCTCCATTTTGTCGACGATGTTGAGGAATTCCGTCGTGCTTTCTTTTTTGATTCCAAATTGTTCAAGAAAATCGTGCCAAGCAAGACGATCACTCAACCGAATAGTGACATCGTTAGGACCAAATCCAAAATGACGCAACTGATCAATCAGCAAGGCTATGATTTCTGCGTCAGCTGTCACCGAGCGCTCGCCCAACAAATCACAATTGAGTTGCAAAAATTCCCGGAGCCGCCCTCGTTGCTGCCGTTCATAACGAAAACAATTTCCAACATTGAACCAACGAAGCGGCTTTGCAAATTCACGATCATGAGCTGCCACAATGCGAGCCAAGGTCGGCGTCATCTCGGGGCGCAAGGCCACAGGCCGATCGCCACGATCCGTAAATTGATAGAGCTGTGTTAAGATCTCTCCTCCGCTATTTTTTTTCTGATAAAGCTCTAACGATTCTAAGGTTGGTCCATCAAACTCGACAAATCCGTAACGCCGTGCGATATCGCGCCATCCCTCCGTGAGGTAGCGTCGCCGTGCATAATCGCAAGGCAAGAGATCTTTAAATCCAGAAAGGGGTTTCATAAGCAGGTTGCAGGTTGAGGCCGCCGCACAGCGGCGTCCCCGCTCGTTCCCGCCTTCGCGGGAATGACGTGGGGATTCAGTTAATAACTTATAGGCTATAGGCTACAGGCTACAGTCTACAGATTACAGAAAAAATTCTATGAAAAACCTTTTTCCATTTTAATTTCTTATGCTAGCCTCTTCGGCTCCTAAAAAAATCGACCTTTTATTTGCTGCTCAACCACATCATCTAACTTCACCCGTTACCTGTTACCCATTACTCACTGTTATGATTAAGAAAAAGACTCCTGTGACAAAAGCACCTAAGAACCCAAAGAAAGCCGTCAAAAGCTCATCTAAAGATGTCAAGAAGACTTCCGTGAAAAAAATACTTGTGAAAAAACCAGCTGAAAAGCCGACGAAAACCGTTGCTAAAACCCCTTCCAAAAAAAGTCCGGCTCCAAAAAAGTTACCTGAAAAAACGCTTCCTGTTAAAACAGTCATTCAAAAAAGCAACTCAAACGCAGTGCCAGAAAACCGTGGGGTTCTTCGTCAAACTTTTATTAGACAGCCTGCTAAGAAAAAAAATCAAATCCTCTCTCCCTTTTTAGTAAAACAAAAAGCACGCCTCCTTCAACTCAAGGATACATTGCTGGATTCGATGAAAGGCGTAGCTCGCGACAATCTTCATTCCGGAAGCCAGACTTCAGGCTTTGGGATGCATCAAGCAGATGCGGGAAGTGACGCTTATGACCGCGATTTTGCCTTGAGCATCCTATCTCAGGAACAAAATTCACTTTATGAGATTGACGAAGCGCTCAAACGCATCGATGATGGTAGTTATGGAGTTTGTGAAATTTCAAATAAGCAAATTCTTCGTGCGCGTTTGGAAGCCCGGCCTTTTACTCGATATACCGTAGAATGTCAGGCTGACCTTGAAAAGCGACAGCACGTTGTTGGAACTCGCCTTCCCGTTAGCGCTCTCTTTGGCTTGACCGAAGAAGAGAGTGAAAACGATGAAGATGAGAACCTTCTTGAACCAACTAAAGATTGATTATGGCCCGTGATATTATTACATTAGAATGCACCGAAGCAACTGCTGAGGGGAAACCTGTCTCTCGTTACACCAGCACGCGTAACAAAAAGAGTCTGAACACTCCAGGTCGCCTCGAAAAGAAAAAGTATAATCCCAACCTGCGTCGTCATACTCTCCATCGCGAAACTAAGTAGAGTACCAACGACAACAACATTAAATAATGCACACTCAACCTAAAACTGCAAAACGTCGTTCCAACTTCCGTCGGGCCAATCGCGCGATGCCACATCGCCGCATCGACATTTCAACAGACGCTATCGATTTTAAAAATCCCGAGCTTCTCAAGAAGTTTGTAACGGAAAATGGAAAAATTCTTTCTCGCCGCACCACTGGTGTCGCTGCTCACTTGCACCGCAAAATTACCCGTGCGATCAAGCAGTCCCGTGCTGCGTTGTTCATGAAGTAGATTTATAAGAAAAATTAAGCAAACCGCTAAATACGCGAAATAGCGCAAAAAGGATATGTCTTTTTTAGCGTCGTTTTACGGATTTAGCGGTTTCTCTTTTTTATTTCTGTGAATTCTTTTTCTACACATATTGTTGGGATCCTTCACACTGAAGTCTGTCTTCAAAAATTAAGTGAAGAGAGAGATGTATTACAATCGACAGACATCGACCTACTGGAAGTTCGTTTAGATGCCCTGCCTCATGACTGCTCGATGCGAGAATGGCCTTTGCCAGTCCTTGCAACAGCGCGCGATCCGCGAGAAGGAGGGCTAAACAATCTTTCGCTTCAAGAGCGTCAGCAGCTATTAACAGCTGCTCTTTCCTGGGCTAACATCATTGATATTGAATTAGCCTCGGCAAAAGAATTTGCTCCGCTCATCACCATGGCGCGCGAGCAACAACGCGAGGTGATTCTTTCTTATCACAATTTCCAAACAACACCATCACTTCACGAACTAGAAGTCTTGGTTTCTCAAGCCATTCAAGCAGGCGCCACTATCTTGAAAGTGGCAACGATGACAAACTCTGAACAAGAATTAGAACGCCTCTTGGAATTCCAACAACTCTCTCATCCTCTTCCCGTCGCCACAATGGGCATGGGATCTCTGGGAAAAATCTCACGTCTACGCCTTGCAGCAGCCGGCTCGGCGCTTGCCTACGGCTGGCTCTATGAGCCTCTCAGCATGATGCCTCCAGCAACACAATGGTCAGCGAGAGAGTTGGGGCAACGAATAAAGCTGACGAAAAATTAAAAAAAGACTAATCGGAATCCATTATTTCCATGAATGTTCCGCCCCATTTTTTTTCATGCTTAGTTCTCTTGTTGAGTGCGACAACACTGCTTGCTGCCAATTCGTTGAACGATGTCTCCGTCAGCGAATACACTAAGTTTCTCAATGCAGTGGCAGAAGAAGATCAGCACATGCTTTACGATCAGAAAATGGGCGAAGAGAGTGGTATTGCTTCTATTGAGCGCGTTGGAGATCCTGGAAGTTACAGCTACTATTTTCATGAAGAGCAAGCAGAGGAGCCGATGAGGTACGTTGATCTGCGTTCAGCCATGCGTTTTTGTAACTGGAAAGAAAATGGAGAACAGGAAGATCCCGCCACGACGGAACATGGAGTGTATGAGTTAGAGGAAGATCATCTGCTTTCCGTAAACATCGATGAAAAGACCAACTGCTTTCTTCCTTCTGAGCAAGAGGAAGGGTGTTCCTCAACCGAGCAGGCATGCTTGAGATTACGATCACTGGACGATCCTGCTTCATGGCTGCGATCGAATCAAGTGCTCTTTCATTTGAAAGGAAGGTTAGAGAATATTGCTACTGCTCCGAGTCGCGAAGAGAAAACTTCTTTGCTAGAAGATGCCGGATATGTTGTCGGAACGATTGCTGCGATTGCTACAGTGGCTACGTGCTACAAATACCGAGATCATTGTTGCCCGGAAACATTCAGATCTGAACGGACTTCTGAGGTACAAATAAAACATATTACTGGCAATCAGGTATCATCGAAAGAGAGTGAAATAAATAACTCAGATAAAACAAGAGACAATTCCAATCTTCATATGCAAGAAACTCTCCCCCCCTCTTCTTCTTTAGAAAAGTCCGGGGAGGTGACTACGGGAACGACAGGGGCAGAGATTGATCAAGAACTTCTGAACAAGGCCGAAGATTTTTTAAATTTTGCTCCTAACATCGATCTAAACGAAGTTGAAGACATCCTCATTAACCCCCTATCTCCCAATGACCAGAGAGAACTTGCTTGCCGCCTCCTATCTCACGAAGCCCCCTTCATTCGGAGTCTTTCGGATGATCTTCTTCGTCAAGAGCTCTTTCATATTGCTTTATTCATCCGGCAGCAGAGTCAGGATTATTATGTTCTTCTAAAAAATCCAGAAATCCAGCAACAAGTTATTCATTCTTGGAAGCAAGGCCCGAGCCCAGGCCTAAGAAACGGCGGTGCCGATTGCTATCTCAGTAGTGCCTTACAAACATTGAGAACAATCGTAGAAAATCTCCCTCCTCAAGAACGAGAGTCTAAATTCAAAAGACTTCAGTTGGAATATACTAGTAACTGGACAGAACAGGATCCTGACGATTCATTAACCAACGAGCTAATTTCTTTCGGTTCTCCCCTCGTGGCTTTTTTGAAAAAGCAATTTAATGGCAACAACTTTCTGCTAGCTGCTTTTCTCCGTGCAGAAATTCAGGCCATCATGGAACGCCATGCTGCCGTCTCCGAATCCGCTCCTTCTGAAACGTGTAAAGAGATGGCAACAAATATTGATCCCTTCACAGGAAACTCCAATCACCAACATGATGCGAGTATAGCGCTAATGGCACTCATGGAATATCTCGACATGCCACGCGCTTTCTTTCTCGAAAAAGATATTTACCTCGATTCTCAAAAAATCAGACATTCTGATCATGAAGAACAGCTTCACGGAAACGAACTTATTATTCCTTTGAGCATAACAGAGCCATACTCGATACAAGAACTCATCACCTCGAGCTGGTCCTCCAATCTTTCCGCAGTCTCCGATGCAAATAGCAGGATTCACGATCTACAGCGCAAAAAAATATTAGCTTCCACTCCAGATTCATTAACATTCTCTCTTTCTCGATTCCTCATGAAAACTGACCCTAAAGGTGGCTGGATGAAAAATTCAAGCGGAGAAGATATTGTAGGCACCCCGAAATTAGCTCTGAATGCTCAAGGAACCCCTATCTCCGAAAAACTCACGACTCCCATTACAGACATCACTCAGGATATTCTTGTGCCATTAGCTACCTATAACACAAATCCTCATGAAACAACTGCAAGATATAGTCCTAATGCCATCATCTGTCACAATGGAGGAGTATCCAACAACTCTGGGCACTATATTGCTTTTGTACGTGAAGGAAATTCTTGGCACTTAATCGATGATAATTTTGAATATTCAGAGCAGGCCGACGCTGAGCAGGCCGATTTTGCTTGCAAAGATTTCATCGAAAAAAACGCTTACATCATTTCTTATCGTCATACCGCAGAAATATCGACAAGCGCAGACTCAACATCTCCCATCACATCCGCTCAGGAACGTTAATCCCTAAGAGCTCTAAGCCAAGCTGCAGCACACGCGCCGCAATTTGAGCCAGAGAAAGACGCGACTCTTTAAGTGATTCTTCCGCTTTTAAAATAGGACACTGCTCATAAAAGCGATGGAAACTATTGGCTAATTCATAAAGCGCCAGGCATAAAATATTCGGACGGGCATCGACTAAAACAGCAGGCACGATCTCTGCAAATTGTAAAAGCTGTAGCGCTAAAGTGCGCTCAGCATCTTCTTGAAGCTTGATAGGGCCTTGCCCTGAACCACCTCCTGCTTCTTTGTCTTTTCGTAAAATCGATTGAATCCGAACGTAAGCATTCTGCAAGTAAGGGGCTGTGTTCCCTTGAAACGAAAGCATTTTTTCCCAAGAAAAAATAGTATCCGTTGTCCGATGCTGCATGAGATCCGCATATTTCAAGGCTCCCAGGCCGACAGTCTGTGCAATCTTCTTTTTTTCCTCTTCGGAAAAAGAAGGATTTTTTTCCGCGACAAGCTTGTGCGCGCGATCTATGGCTTCTTCCAAAAGAGCAATTAAATCCACATTGTCACCGCTCCTCGTTTTCATCATCTTCCTATCTTCACCCAAGATGCTTCCAAAAATAACATGCCGGAGATCAGCTTGGACTCCCATTTTTTTTGCCACAGCAAAAAGTTGTTCAAAGTGCAACTGCTGCGGCATCCCGCAAACATACCAGACTTGATCAGGATGCCAGCGCTGCTCACGATATTCGAGCGTTGCAATATCGGTCGTAGCATATAAAAACCCGCCATCAGCCTTGCGAATGAGAAATGGTTTTTCAGCGAGTGAGGGATGATCTTTAAAAAAAACAACAAGCGCTCCTTGACTCTCTTCAGCAATTCCCTCTTGCTCGAGCCGCTTCACCAAAGGCACCAGAGCCTCATTGTACGAGCTTTCGCCAAGACATTCGTCAAATACAATATTGAGGAGTCCATAAACTTGTTCGAATTCTTTCCACGAAATCACAACGACTTCTTTCCAAATGGCGACATTCTCAAGATCGCCTTGCTGCAACTTCACGAGCTCTTCGCGCACGGCTGCTTTCATCACAGGATCGTGCTGCTCTCGTTCAGTCACTTCACGATAAAGCCGAACCAATTCATGAACAGTGGATGCCTCTGGATCAGCAGGATTTCTTAAATGTTTCCAACCATAAATAACTTTTCCAAACTGCGTCCCCCAATCACCAAGATGATTGTCGGTGATCACGCGATGCCCTAAAAACCTAGCGATTCGAGCCAAGGCATCACCAAGCACGGTGCTTTTGATATGCCCCACATGCATCGGCTTCGCTACATTCGGAGAACTAAAATCGATGACGATCGTCTGCGGATTTTCAACGACAGGAACTCCACAGCGCGGATCTTGCAGCAACGCTGTGACTCGCTGTTCTAAAAAGGAAGTCGTTAGCCGAAAATTAATAAACCCGGCTCCAGCCAATTCTGGCGCTACAGAGAGGTCAGTCACATCGATTTTTTCAATTAATTCTGCTGCTACAAGCCGTGGATTTTTCCGCTCCTGTTTGGCAAGGACCATGGCTGCATTCGTCTGATAGTCACCAAAGCGGGCATCAGCTACTGGAGTAACAATGGCAAGAGAGCGATCTAGGTGAAGCTTGGACAAAGCGTCACCGAGTCGTTGTTGAAGAAGTGCTTGAAGTGTTTCTTGCATAAAAAAGAAGATCCTGTCTATGTTATCAGTGTCTTCCTTGATTATCTAAAAGATTTTTTAAATTTATGCATATGGAACGAAGCTTAAGCACTAATGATATCTCTGGCCCTTTCAACCGCGAAGTGCAACACGTGAAAAAAAATAGAAAGGCTACATGATGATGGTAATCTTTAAGGTGTCAAAACCAAGGAGATTATCATGGCCAGAGGCTATCATCATGTAACCAGAGACAAACGATCTCA
>JAPLTJ010000076.1 GCA_026398175.1 Verrucomicrobiia bacterium
CATCTAATTCTTCCTTGCCTGCTCGCTTTCCTGTTCCTACCCTCAAGTCTAACCTAACAAAAAGTAACACACCTTTGAGTAACCCATAATGCTAGCTTTTCAGAGCAGAGTGTTGCACTTCACTTTTGAAACGGCGTTTGAAAAAATTTGCCCCCTCTTCTGCCTTGCTCCTGCAACCTGCAACCTGTAACCTGCAACCTGTTATGTTTCCAGCCTCTAGCCTCTCAGTCTATTCTCGCAAAAATCCTTTTCCTGCCACGCTGCAAATCAATCGCAAGCTTACGAGTCAGCATTCCACTAAAGACACGCGTCATTACGAAGTCTCCATCGCTGGCTCTGGCCTTGTTTATGAGCCTGGAGACTCGCTCGGTGTTTTTCCCGTCAATGATCCCAAGCTGATCGAAGAATTGCTCGCCGTCCTCGGCTTTCAAGGCTCAGAACTTGTCCCCGATCCCAACGCTCAAATCATTCCTATCCACGAAGCCTTGCTTCGCCACTACATTATCACGGAGCCGTCGAAACAACTCCTCACTGCTATTGCAGAGCGCGACGCTTCAGCTTCTCATCTCGCAACCTACATTGCACCTGAAGCCAAAGAACACCTGGAAAAATATCTCTGGGGCCGCGAGGTCATTGATCCTCTCTTAGACCATCCCGATGCTCGCTTCACGCCAGAAGAATTTGTGAAACTCCTGCGCAAGCTTCAACCGCGCCTCTACTCGATTGCCTCCTCTCCTAAAGTTCATCCCGAGGAAATTCATCTCACGATTGCAACCGTTCAATATGAAAGCCTCGGCCGTCCTCGCAAGGGCGTCTGCTCTACATTTCTAGCCGAGCGTGCTTCTGACGAGCTTCCCGTCTCCGTTTTCATTCACTCCGCAAAACATTTTCGTCTCCCCGAAGATCACAGCCGCAACATCATCATGGTCGGGCCAGGCACGGGTGTCGCCCCCTTTCGTGCTTTCTTACACGATCGCAAGGCGACAGGGGCGAGTGGAAAACATTGGCTCTTTTTTGGCGACCAACGCTCGGAAACCGATTTTCTTTATCGAGAAGAATTGGAATCCTGGCACAAAGAAGGGACGCTTCATCGATTTGACACAGCCTTCTCTCGCGACCAAGCTGAGAAAATTTATGTGCAACATCGGATGCAAGAACAAGCCAAAGATCTTTATACCTGGCTCGAAGAAGGAGCCTATTTCTACGTTTGCGGCGATGCCTCTCGCATGGCTAAAGACGTGGATCAAACACTCCACAACATTATTGCGACCGAAGGCGGCCACTCGGCAGAGACTGCTGCAGCCTATGTAGAGGCGATGAAGAAAGAGAAGCGCTATCGGAAAGATGTTTATTGACATTCTGGTCATGTTAAACAATAATGTTACACATGAAAACAGCTAGCATCAGAGATGTGCAACATAACCTCGCCAAGATACTTCTTTGGATTGGAGCTGGAGATAGCGTGACCATCACAAAAAGAAACAAACCAGTTGCAGAAATCAAACCTCTCTCAAAAAAACAAAAATTGGAGCGACCTGATTTTCAAAAAAGACTTCGAGAAACTTTTGCCCACCCGATTCGAGGCATCAGTAATGCAGAATTGATTTCTGAAATGAGAGAAGATCGATTTTAAAATGAGGAAAAATCGATGAAGTATTATTGCGATACCAGTGTTCTTGCTTCGATTTATCTTGAAGACAGCGATTCTAAAAAGATAACACGGTGGTTACAAGAAGCTGCACTTCCCCTTCCATTGTCTCCCTTAGGTGAACTAGAATTAACAGGAGCAGTTCAGCAACGATTGTTTCGCAAGCAAATTACCATGCAAGAAGCTATAAAATGCCAACGTGATATTCAAGATGACATCGATCAAGGCATTTATAGACGAGTCTCTTTAGACAGCAAAGAATACTCTCAAGCTTTACAGCTTGTTCATCACCATACTTCCTCAATCGGCTGTCGAACACTAGATGTACTTCACGTTGCTTCAGCACTACTACTCAATATTCGAGAGTTTGTTACTTGTGACGCTCGTCAAAAACTTTTGGCTCAAACCGCAGGATTGAAAGTCCTCAATTTTCAACAAGCTCCAGTTTGATTATTTTATGAAATCTTCTTCACGACGCATTCATTTCCTAGGCATCTGCGGAACAGCCATGGGCGCGGTTGCCGCAGCGATGCAAGAACAAGGATGGAAGGTCACGGGATCGGACGCCGCCCCTTATCCTCCAATCTCAGATTTTCTCGCGAGTCGCAACATTCCGATCGCTGTTGGTTTTTCACCAGACAATCTTCCCAAAGAAGAATCGCTCATCGTCATTGGAAATGCCCTTTCGCGCGGCAATCCTGAAGTGGAAGCGATCTTGAATCGCCACCTCCCTTACATCTCGCTGCCAGAATTACTCCGGACGCACTTCTTGCAGGGCCGTCACAATCTTGTGGTGACCGGGACGCATGGAAAAACGACAACTTCGTCAATGCTCGCTTGGATTTTTGAGTTTGCGAAAAAAAATCCGTCGTACCTCATCGGCGGCATTCCGAACAACCTCGGCCAAGGCGCTTGCTTCCGTGATCGCTCGGAATCACATCATGTCATTCTCGAAGGCGACGAATACGACACTGCTTTTTTTGACAAGCGTTCCAAATTTTTGCACTACTTGCCAGAGCTCGTCATCATCAATAACATTGAGTTTGATCATGCTGACATCTTTGCCAACCTCGATGAAATCAAGCTGAGCTTTCGCCGACTTTTAAAAGTAGTTCCTTCCGAGGGAATAATCTTGATCAACGGTGACGATGCCAACAGCCGCGATGTCGCTCAAGATGCACCGGCACCTGTTGTCGAAGTTGGCTTCTCAGAAAATTGCGGTCATCGCATTCTTGCTCCATGGCAAGAAGAAGGTCGCGCTGGCTTTGAACTCCTTGGAGAAAAGTTTGAACTCGCGATGAATGGCGAGCACAACATTCGCAATAGCGCGATGGCAGCCGCAGCAGCTCATTTTTATGGCATTTCATTGGCTACTATTCGAGAGGCTCTTCTGGAATTCAAAGGCATCAAGCGACGCCAAGAGGTCGTCGGTGTCATTAATGGCATCACGCTGATCGATGACTTTGGCCATCATCCCACTGCCATCCGCGAAACGCTTGCTGGCCTTCATGCTCACTATCCTCATGCTCGCCTTTGGGCTCTCTTTGAGCCTCGCAGCAACACTTCTCGTCGCGCTGTTTTTCAAAATGTCTTGCCTGCTGCTTTTGAAAAAGCTGCTGGCGTGATCATCGGTGCTGTTGCTCGAGCCACGCAACTCAACGAGGAAGAGCGTCTTCATCCCGAGCAACTCGTCGCCGATATTGCAGCAACTGGAAAGCCTGCTTTCTACGAACCGGTGACCGATCAGCTCATCACCCGCATTCGCTCTCTAGCACAGCCCGGCGATGTGATTGTCATTTTCAGCAACGGCTCATTCGATAATCTCAAAAACAAATTGAAAAATAACCTGTAACCTGTTCCCTGTACCCCTGCTCCCATGCATCACCCCTTCGACCTCAAAGCAGACAAAAAAGCCTTCCAAATTAATTTGGATCCAGCCATCTATGGCACCTTCGCTGAAATTGGAGCAGGCCAAGAAGTCGCTCGTCGTTTTTTTCACGTGGGCGCAGCCGCAGGAACGGTAGCCAAAACGATCTCAGCTTATGACATGGCCTTTTCTGACGCGATCTATGGCCATTGCGGACGTTACGTCAGTCGCGAACGCTTAGGAACGATGTTGGATCATGAGTATCAATTGCTCCTCGAACGCCTAAGCGCCAAGAGCGGCTCTTCCCGTTGCTTCTTTGCTTTTGCTGATACCGTTGCCGCTCGTGCTTACCAAACACAAAATGAATCTCACGGATGGATGGGAATTCGTTTTCAAACAACTCCACTTGGAGAGCCAAACGAAATCATCCTGCACATTCGCTTGCTCGATCAGGACAATATTGATCAACAAGAAGCCCTGGGAACCGTGGGGGTGAACCTGATTCATGGTGCGTTTTATTTACGCAAAGACCCGCGCGCTTTTATCGGAGCACTTGTTGACGACTTGGCTCCATGGCGCGTCGAAATTGACATGATCCGTTTTTCGGGACCTGAATTCAAAATGCTCGACAACCGCATCATGTGTCTCGAACTCGTTACACAAGGGATTGCCAATGCCGTCCTCTTCAATGCTGATGGCGATGTGATTCAGGCTGCTGATAAATTCCATAACAAGCCACTCCTCGTCGAGCGCGGCAGTTTTCGTCCTGTCACACTGCTTGCGAATGACATGCTCGACTGCTCCCTGAAAATGTTTTTAAAACAAGAGCAGCTGGCTGGAGAACAGCCTGAAATTCTCATGGAGATCACCATGTCGAATTTATTACGCGAAGGAAAAATCGATCACAAGGACTTTATGGACCGTGTTGATATGCTCAGCGCCTTGAATCGCACGGTCTTGATTTCAAATTACGGAGAATTCTATCGACTCATTCAATACCTCACGCGCTATACAACCAAGAGCATCGGACTTCCACTCGGCATGCCAAGCCTCTACGAAATTTTTGATGAAAAATATTACACCAACCTGGAAGGTGGAATTTTAGAGGGCTTGGGACGCCTCTTCAAAAAAGGAGTTCAGCTCTATGTCTATCCTACGCTAGATGAAAAAGGAAATGTCCAAGAGGCTACCTCCTTCCCTATCCAGCCTCATCTCAAAGAACTCTACGAATATTTGCTCAGAAATAATTTCATCGTTCCCGTCAACAGCTGCCATCAAGAGTACCTCGGCATCCAATCCCTCACGGTTCTTAATAAAATTAAAAAGAAAGATGAGACCTGGAAACAGATGGTGCCGCCAGAGGTTGTAGACCTGATTAAGCAACGGAGATTATTTGGAGTGAAGTAAGGAAGAAAAGATTGGCAACAAAGAACGCAAAGAATTTTTTTGATCTACTCTTGTCGGAAAATCCTTCAACAGAAAAAGTCACTCCTAGCCTTATTTCACTTTCCCCACCGTCATTCCAGCGGACGCTGGAATCCAGCGACTGTCTGTTCTAAAATTGGGAAGTAACGACCAAAAATCCTCAAAAAAAATTTCTGGAAAAATTGAGATTTTTCTTTTATAGGATCATCAATTCTGCAGCGACGGCCCCTGGATTCCAGCGTTCGCTGGAATGACGTCTAGGGTGTAGCGACTTCGCGTTTAATTATTCCCTAAAGTTTTTAAAGCTGAGGGATACCCCAAAATCCTTCCCCTTCACAAACCCAATCACTTCTTGCAGCTCATCGCGCTTAGTACCCGTCACGCGAATGTGCCGTTCTTGCAATGCTGACTGCACTTTAAATTTTTTTCCTTTGATGGCAGCGACGATTTCTTTTGCCTTGGCGCCTTCAATTCCTTGGGTGATGACGAGTTCTTGACGCGCATGCCCGAGAGGAGAGATATCAGCTTTTTTTTGGTCGACATTGCGAAGATCAACATTTCGTTTCGCTAACTTTCCAATCATAATTTCATTCAAACTCTTGAGGCGATGATTGTCTTCTGCTGTTAGGATGATGGTTTCTGGCTTAGGCTGTTCAATAGCTGCTTTACTACCTTTAAAATCGAATCGATTAACAAGCTCTTTGCGCGCTTGGTTCACGGCGTTTTCAATTTCCATTCGTTCTATTTCGGAGACAATATCAAAAAAAGGCATAAGAATTTTGTTAATGATTAAAAAAAGGAATAGCCACAAAAGAACACAAAGAACACAAAAAAAGAAGCCTGTTCAGAAAATTTCTTTTGTGTTCTTTGTGTTCTTTGTGCTCTTTTGTGGCTATTCTGCTGTTTGCTTTTTGTGACTAATTTTTCTAACACATTCTCTCTAGCAGATATTCTACCGCATATTGAAAACAAACGGATTCATGACATTGTGCGCCTCATTACACCACGCATAGTCAAAGAAGGCGCTCCTGCTTCTCCATTGCTTTTAAATCAAGTCCTCGAACATCGTGAAACGATTTGTAAAATTCTTCGCGGTCAAGATCCTCGGCTCCTCGTAATTGTTGGCCCTTGCTCGATTCACGATCCTCTCTCTGCACTCGATTATGCGCGTCGCTTAGCGGCCTTGGCAGAGGAACTCAGCGACCGCTTGTTCATTGTCATGCGTGTCTATTTCGAAAAACCACGGACCACGATTGGCTGGAAAGGACTCGTGAGCGATCCTCATCTTGACGACTCTGGCGATATGGCTCACGGGATCGTCCTTGCGCGTCAATTGCTCCTCGATGTCGCTGCCCTCGGCTTGCCAGCGGCCACTGAATTTTTAGATCCCATCGTACCTCAATACATCGCCGATTTGATCAGCTGGTCAGCGATTGGAGCTCGCACCACGGAATCTCAAACCCATCGTGAAATGGCGAGCGGTCTCTCGATGCCAGTCGGATTTAAAAATGGAACGGATGGCACCATCCAAACAGCCATCGATGCGATGCGGTCCTCGCGCGTCCCTCATAGTTTTTTGGGCATTGATCATGATGGCATGACGAGCATTGTGAAGACGATGGGAAATGAAGAGAGTCATTTGGTGCTGCGAGGCGGCCGTCACGGGACTAATTATCATCCTCATCAAATCACCGAAGCGATCCGACAACTCGAAGCCGCTGAAGTTCCAACGGCAATGATTGTCGATTGCAGCCATGCCAACAGCGGCAAAGATCCGACGGGCCAACAGCTCGTCTGGGAGAGCCTGCTAGCACAACGCAAAGCAGGGTGCAGAGAAATTATCGGAGCGATGATCGAAAGTTATTTGAAACAAGGCCAACAAGAACTTCCTGCTGATCCTTCCCAATTACATTACGGCATGTCGATCACCGATCCTTGTTTGGACTGGGAAACGACGGAGAAGCTCCTGCGGAGCTGTTAAGAGTAAAGCGTAAAGAGTAAAGGGTACTGAGGCAAAATTTTCCTTCGATCTCTTTTTATAAAAAACATGCTCTCCTAAGGCATCAATTTGGAAATGTTGATTTTATTTACGATCGAAAAAACACTCTTTCCCCTTTACTCTTTACTCTTTACTTATTCTTATGTCTCCACTTCTCAAAAACGCCTCCCTCGTCGCCATCGACTTCGAATCGAGTGGTGAGGCAGCAGGAGAGGCAGGCGTCCCGATTCAAATTGGACTCGCTGAAATGAAATCGTTGCAACTTGATCCGACTTCATTTTTTTCTTCATACTTAAAAACAAATTCTCCGATCACAAAAGTTGCAAAAAAAATTCATGGCATCACTCCAGCCGATTTACAAGAGGCGCCTTCCCTGCTGGAGCTCTGGCCTGAATTGCAGCGACGTTTGCAAGGTCGATGCCTTGTCGCGCATGGCCATGGAACGGAGCGCCGCTTTCTACGTGCCTTCCCAATGCACGGCTTCGGACCTTGGATTGACACGTTGACACTGAGCCGCCAATTTTTTCCTGGCTTGTCTTCCTACGCTTTGGCCGATGTGATTGAACATTGCAAACTCACCCAAGAACTTCATACACTTCATCCCTCTTTCCGATGGCATGAAGCGCTCTCCGATGCTATTGCTTCCCTTTTACTCTTACTCAACCTGATCCAAACAGCGGATCTTGTTGATCATCCCATTTCTTTGTTAACATCTCCCGTATGATTCCTGCCACTTTTTCCATCATTACCCCTCATAGCAACGCCTCCATTGAAAACGATCCGCTCCTGCCGACGCTGGCTTCGATCTCAGATCAGGAGGGAACTTCCATCGAGTTCCTGCTGCAACATGGCGGAGGCATCGTTGGGCTTTGGGGAAAAATATCGCGAGCGTTAAATCTCTCCGCAAAAAAAGAAACGCTTACCTTGCGCGTCATCGAAGAAAAAAGTGCATCTCCCGAAGAAGCGCTTGCCGCGGGCATCAAACGCGCTACGGGAACTTGGATTGGATTTTTACAACCAGGAGAACAATATTTACCAGGAGCTCTTGCTGCACTCCAAGAGGCCTGCAAGGAGGATTCTGAAGTCGATGTCTTCATCACGAGTTCTGTTATCTCGATTGGCAACAAGCTCGTTACAGCTCCTGCCATTCTTCCCGCAACTAATTTTTTTAAAACCTGGGAGCATTCCTGGCCTTCTCATTCTATCTTCTTCCGCGGCTCTCTTTTTCAGAATGGTTTCACGCTCGAGCCTCGATATGAGCATCAGATGATCAACGATGCATTGCTTCGACTTTTAGAAGCTGGAAAAAAAATACAACCTCTTCCGATCGTCACAACTTTTACTGCTCTTAAAGAAGAAGAAAAATCGTCACTCTTGCCAAAGCCAACAGGCATGACTTCGCTATTAAAACCATGGTATCAATGGCGCCATCAAGCTGCTATACGCCAAGCGCAGAAGATGATAACAGCTCCTAAGACTGTTTTGATTTACCAAAACGCTTCACTGACTCAGCGCACAAGCGTTAGCTAATCTCACCGCAGCATTCCCAACAATCGGCAATCCATGCGCCGTGATGAGAATCTCAGGAGCAATCTCTTTGAGTTTGCTCAATGACTTCATCGCGAGCCGATGATCGGTGCAATATTTTTTTGGAAGCAGTAAGAGTCCCGCTGCACCTGCGTTGATGAGGGTATCTCCCAAAATCAAAATTTTTCTTTCCTCATCGCAGAAGGCGGTTTCGCCAGGACCAAAGCCAGGCAGCGCGATCGAATGCAATCCCATCACATCATCGCCGGGTTCATAAAAATGAGCAGCTATAATTTCTTCTCCTGCTCCGACTGGCGCATAAATGGGCAAAGAAAGTTGTTCCGCTAATTCCACACTCCACCGTTGATGATTGCCGCTAGTCAAGATGACGGCTGCTGGCGGAACAGATGCCTCTACAAGCAAGGATTCCAGAACCTCTGGAGCCAACGGCAAGGGATCAATAAAAACAAGTCCAGCTGAAGTCACAACAGCTGAACAAGAACAATCGTACTTCACGACAGCATCATAACCTCCCCAGAAAAAAAGCTGAGGCGAGTTAGAAACAGTTGAGTATTCTTTGATCGGTTTCATTTTATTTTATCAAGAAAGCCCTTCGTAATATTCATCGCCGGCACCGCTGTGATTTTTTCACTCAAAGGCCACGGCTTTTCGTCGCCATGACAAATGACATAGAGATGATGAAGCTTCAGCGTCTCTAATGCAGACCGCATGGAAGGAGTCACTGCGGGTGAGTTAGTGAGCTTGATTTCAAAACCTAATCGTTTTTTATTTTTTACAATCAGCAAGTCCAACTCAGCACCACCGTGCACTCCCCAAAAAAACATTTCTTTTCGATTAACATTCAACTCACGAGCGATCTGTCCAATCATGAAGCCCTCCCACGAAGCACCACACTTCGGATGAGAAAGTAATTCCTCCTGCGGACCAATCGCCAAAAGCGAATGCAGAAGGCCTGTATCGTTAAGATAAACCTTCGGCGCTTTGACTTCTCTTTTTTTGACATTCGCACTCCACGGCTGCAAACGAAAAGCCATAAAGGTCCCTTCCAAAATATCCAAATAGCGCGTGACTGTTTTATTCGTCACGCCCAAAGAACGTGCTAACTCATTTCCATTCCAAGTTTGCCCATGATAGTGAGCCACCATCGTCCAAAAGCGCCGCAACGTCACCGCAGAGAGTGTGATTCCCAACTGTGGCACATCGCGCTCAAGATAAGTTCTGATGAAGGCATTCCTCCACTCTTCGCTGAGTGATAAACTTTTTGCTAAAAAAGATCCTGGAAAACCGCCGCGCAACCAACGTTGATCGAGTAATGCCCTTTTTGTTGGCTTGCGCACTTGCTTCAACTCAGCCAAGGAAAATCCTTGCATCTCCAAAAAAGAAATTCTTCCCGCTAAGCTTTCAGAGGCATTTTTTAAAAGCTCTGGCGCTGCGCTTCCAAGAATTAAGAATCGAGCTGGCATCGGCCTGCGATCTGCTAAAACTCTCAATAAAGGAAAAATCTCGGGCTTGAGTTGGACCTCATCTAGAATCACCAATCCTGTTAGCGGCTTGAGCGTAAAACTCAAATTGGCTAGACGCGCCATATCATCGGGATCTTCTAAATCAAAATGAGTCACTGGACCCTTCTTCCAACGACTTCCGCACTCTTTTGCTAATGTCGTTTTCCCAACCTGACGTGGCCCCAAAAGAGCAATGATAGGAAAATGTGAAAATCGTCTTTCTATCTCTTTGATAAGAAAAGATCGTGAAATCATAGAGTCAATTTACTATGAAATTTAGGAATGTCACTCCCAAATTTCATAGTTATCTTGTAGGCGTTCAGATGAATGGACCATGTAATACCATCTCCCTAAAATAACTGGACCATCTGACTTGTTATTTTGGCGCTGAGCTTCGTTGTCAGATCTGGCGTTATGTTCGCATAGCGCTGCACTCTTCCGCCTTGCTCAACACCAAACTTCCAGCGTCTTATAGGGGAGATGGTATAAGGAGAAAATAAAATTTGTTAGCGAATTGAGTTTATAGGGTTATAGGTTTATGGGTTTATTGAATTGCACTCGCTCGCTCCTTTGAGGCTTTGACAGTCAATCCTGTGGCTGCCACGCCGCACGTATAAGAAGTTTAGATTTCAGCTCCGGTGTTTTGAAACCCATAAACCCATAAACCTATAAACCAGTAAACATTCTTCAATACAAGATTCGATTTTTCTTTTCATTTACCGACTTGCTGAACGGTTACGTTATCTTTTTCGCTTGGCTTCCAATATTGGAATCACTTTTTCTAATGAGCGTGTGTTCACAACATCATCCTTGGTCAACCATCCCTTGCGAGCAATGAGGCAGCCGCACTTGAGGTTCTGCAGACCTTGCGTAGAATGAGCATCAGGATTGATCACACACTTGACTCCTTTTTCTTTGGCTAGTGACCACCAGCGCCAATCCATATCGAGTCGATAGGGACTTGCATTGAGCTCGATCATCGTTCCCGTTGCAGCAGCAGCCTCGATCACAGCGGGAATGTTGACAGGATAAGGATCTCGCGAAAAAAAGCGGCGTCCGGTGAGATGCCCCAACATCGTGACGTAGGGATTTTGAATCGCACGAATAAGACGATCGGTCATTGCTGTTTCACTCAGGCCAAATGAAGAGTGCACCGAGGCGACGACATAATCGAGTAATGCAAGAACTTCGTCTGAAAAATCGAGCGCTCCATCTTTTAAGATGTCACATTCCGTGCCAGCGAAGATGCGGAAAGGAGCCAACTCATTGTTGAGTTTTTTTATTTCCTCTTGCTGCTGCAACAAACGCGCCTCGTTGAGTCCATTCGCTTGATAAGAACTTTTGCTGTGATCTGCAATTCCTAAATAGTCGAGCCCGAGCTCTTGAGCCGCCAGCACCATTTCTCTCAACGTGTTTTTCCCATCGCTCGCTGTCGTATGACAATGAAAGGTTCCTTTAAGTTCGGTCCATTCTAAAAGTTTTGGCAATGTCCCGGCTGCTGCCGCAGCAATCTCTCCACGATCTTCGCGCAATTCTGGCGGGATGTACGACAGCCCCAATGAAGCGTAGAGCTCGCTCTCATCATGAATCGACGGCGGCTCTGCTGCTCCTTGTTCCACGGTGTATCGATACTCATTGAGCGACCATCCTTGTTCGAGCGCGCGACTTCTCAAGCGGATGTTATGCTCTTTACTTCCTGTAAAATAAAGGAGTGCAAACGGAAACTCCTCCGGCTTGACAACGCGCAGATCGCATTGCAAACCTCCTTCCAACTGCACACTCGATTTTGTCGACCCCTGCGCGAGAATTTCCGTAACGAGTGGATGCTTCACAAAAAATCGCGACACCACTTCTGGATTCTTGGAAGAGACCAACAAATCCAAATCCCCCAGCGCCTCCTTGCATCGACGAACACTTCCAGCGACCTGACATTGACCCACATCAGGATGGGCGCGCAAGTCCGCCAACAGCTGTTCCGCAAGCGGCATCACTTGATCGATTCGAAAAAGACCTGCATGCTCTTGATAAAACGTGATGGCTTTTAAAAAATTAGCTGCCGATTTTTCACCAAAGCCAGCAATCTCCGCAACCTTGCCTGATTTGCAAGCGGCCTCGAGATCAGCAATGGAACTGACTTTCAGAACATCATAAAGTATTTTAATTTTCTTCGCGCCGAGCCCCTGTAATTCAAAAAGCTCAAAAAGAGTCGATGGAAAAGATGCCACGAGTTCTTCGTAGTAGGGAAGATGCCCCGTCGTTACGAGCTCCGTCACTTTTTCCTCGATGGCCTTACCGATACCTTCAACATCTCCCAATCGTCCCTCCTCCACCAAGCGCTCCAACGGCTCTGAGATTGCTTCTAGCGCACGCGCAGCTCGTTGATACGCTCTGATCTTAAAAGAATTCTCTCCGCGCAACTCCAAGAGCTGCGCCAAATGATCGAGCACCTCGACTATCTTTTCTGTTGTTGGTTTTTTAAATTTCATAAGTCTTTAAATGCAAGAATCCGTTTTCAAATTCGCTGATGAGGATGAAGAGCAAGGAGCGACAGCGCACAGCGACTGAGTGTATAATTAATACTCGATGGCGCGAGCACCGGCGCGACAGTGCTCTTCGCAGCATCAGTAGAATTTCAAAATGGATTCTTTGTCCACACAGCTGCATCAATACAGGCCCAAATGTGAATCAACCATCCCATCGTTCCAAAAGAAATTAACCAGACAACGCCAGCGGTGATAAAAAAAAGAAACGCGGCTAGCAAGCGCCCTTGTAACAATTGTCCCAATCCGGGAAAAAGAAAACTCGCGAGTGCTGCGATGACATTTCCTGCTGATCCTTGTGATGTGTTCATGACCATAGGCTAAAGGCTAAAGACCAAAGGTCAAAAAAATATTTCATCACTCTTCACCCTTTACTCTTTACCCTTTACTTGTCTTTAATTGCTTCTGTCATTAAACAAAAATATTTTTTCATTTCTAAATTCAATTTACTCTCAAAAAAATCATGCCCCTCGACCTTACTCCAGCCCACCTTCATCTAGCGCTCAATCATATTCCGATCATCGGCCTCGCTTTTTCTTGCTTGCCGATCGTGATCGGGATCTTAGCTCAATCTAGGACGACCATCGCTGCTGGGCTCATCGCAACGCTCCTTTGCGCTGGCGCCATGCCCACCATCATGCAAACAGGCAGTGAGGCCGCTCATAGTTTTAAAGAAGGTACTGCACTGCCACCACTTGATGACGCTGGAAAGATCGCTCTCCACATGCATGCTGGCCGTGCTGATAAGACAACGCCCGTCATTTATGCGTGTGCGATTCTTGCACTTTTTGCTCTTCTTGCTTTGGTTAAATTTCCAAAAGCTGCTCTCTGGCTCACTTCAGCCGCACTCTTAGGAAATGCCATTTCGATTTCTCTTGCCATCTGGACCGCAGAGGCCGGCGGACGTATCCGCCATCTTGAGTTCCGACCTTCCACGCCATGGGATAATGTTGCGACACCAACTCCAACTCCAGCTACCATGGCAACACCAGCGTCGACACCTGCAGCAACACCGCTAGCAATCCCAACAGCTTCTCCAATGCCTTCTCCAATGCCTTCTCCAATGGCTTCTCCTGCGGCAACGCTGTAAAAAACAGGCTAAGGACTAAAGGCTACAGGTTGCAGCAACTTTAAAGCAGACTTCTCTCTTTTCTTCTGCTCTCGTTCCCATTTTTGGTGTTCTTGTTGCCATCTTTTTTGAACAGCCCGTTGATCTTGTTGCTTCCAGTTTTGTTTCTGCTGGCGCAAATATTGTTGCTGTTGTTGCGGCGACTCTCCTCCAGTACTATTCCATCGTGTCACCTCCCATGGTTCGGCAACAAGATTGCGAACAGCGAAGAGGAAAAGAAGTAACGAGTAACGGGTAACGAGTAACGAGTGTTTTTTAGATCCAAGTAAAGCCAGCATTTCGAAATTCATAATCTATCACGATGTGTTTTTTGAAAAAAATTTCTTAGAACATTTTGCTTGAGCACTCGTTACCCGTTACTCATTACTTGTCTTCCATCTGCTCTGTTGCTGCTGCTGCAATGCTGCTTGATTCTGGTGCATCTGTTCTTGGTAACTGCCACGACTTGTTGCATCCCAACTTCCTCGCTGGTGATGAGGCTGAGCTTGTTGGCCTTGTCCCTGCCCCTGCTGACCTGGATCTTGAGGCGATTGCTTCCAGCTACTTTGCTGTTGTTGCTGTAGGACCTGATGGTTTTGGCGGATCTCTTGGTTATATTGACCTCGACTCGATGCATCCCAACTTCCTCGTTGGTGCGTCTGTTGACTTTCTTGATTTTCCGGAACCTGCTGCGATCTATCTTGCTGAAGCTGTTGCAGCCCTACTTCATTTTGCTGTATCTGCTGTTGATATTGACTGCGACCTTGGCTGTTCCAACCCAAGCGTTGACGAGGCTGTTGTCCTACTCCCATTCCTGGCTGTTGCTGCGCGGAGAGGCTGATAAAAGCAAGTATCATTCCAATAGTAAAAATGAAATTTGTTTTCATAAAAAAATGTCATCTCCTCCACATCCCTAAACAAAAAAAATTATTGAGTCTGATCAAAATGCGCTGCTGTAGATGTAGGACAAGGAACGAGGAGCAGAGACCCGCAGTGTATATGAATATACTCGAGGAGTCGAGCACCGGAGTGACGCCGTCCTGCGCTTCAGCAGTAGCATTTAGGCAGACTCTAAGTTATCTGAGATCGCATGCGAGCAAAAGCATCTTCCACATCATCTTCTTCCAGTGGTTGTGAGAGGATCGCTTCCATGCTTCCCTGCTCTACGCCTTCTCCTGCAATTTCCAAAAGAAAAGGGCTAGGCTTACAAGAAATAACGCCTCCAAATTTTTTCCGCGTGCGACAATGCGTGATCGTTAGCGTTTTTCTCGCGCGGGTGATGCCAACGTAACAGAGCCGTCGCTCCTCATCGACCGTTCCTTCCTGCTTAGAACGCTCATGCGGCAACAAGCCATCTTCCAGCCCGACCAGATAAACATGCGAAAATTCCAGGCCTTTGGCTGCATGGAGCGTGATGAGCGTAACTCCATCACTCACTTCTTCCTCTTCCTCTTTTTCACGCTGCAGGACCATCCTATCAAGAAAACCTTGCACTCCTTCTCTCGGATTTTTTTGACAATAATCGGTGAGGCTTTGTAACAATTCTCGAACATTTCCCTCGCGAGCATCGGCCTCTCCTTCTTTTTTGCAACTCTTTCGAAGATCGTCATAATAACCAACCTCCTTTAATAACTCTCCTAGCAAGGCTCCTGGATCGTTTCCTGGCGTTTGCAAACGAATTTTTAAAGTTTCCCATTCTTCTGAAAAACGTTGGATCGCTTCTTGCACCTTAGTAGAAAAATCATCGTGCGCTGCTGGCTGTTGCAATATTTGAAAAAGAGTTTTCTTTTGTTGTACTGAAATTTCCATCAATCGTTGAAGCGATATTTTACCAAGGCCACGCGGGGGCGTAGTCAACACTCGCAAGAGCGCTGTGTCATCGTCGGGATTGAGCAGCGCGATTAAGTAAGCCATGACATCTTTAATTTCACGCCGATCAAAAAAACTTTTTCCTCCTACAACACGATAAGGAATCTTGCGCTCGCGTAGCGCTGTTTCAAAAAGACGCGCTTGCGCATTCATCCGATAAAGAACCGCAAACTGATTCCACGACTGCTCTCCTCGTCGTTCTGAAATCTCATCAGCAATAAATTCAACTTCATTAACATCGTCACTGCTGCTCAAGACGCGCACAGGCTCCCCCTCTTTTTCATGACTCCAAAGATTTTTTTTCCGACGACGCGTATTATTTTTAATAAGACGATTGGCCGTTGATAAAATCAAATCAGTGCTGCGATAGTTCTGCTCGAGCGTGATGATTTCAGGATTAGAAAATGCATGCTCAAACTCCATCAAGTGGGCACTCTCCGCGCCACGCCAGCTATAAATACTTTGATCATCATCACCCACAACACAAAGATTGATAGGGTCGCTCACTAAATAAGTTATCAACTCCATTTGCAGCCGATTAGTATCTTGAAATTCATCGATCAAGATAAAGCGATATCGCTGTTGCCAACGAGCTCGTGCTTCTGGATGCTGCGCCAGCAAGTTGCGTGCTTGCAATAAAAGGTCATCAAAGTCCATCGCATTCAGAGTCCGCAACTCCTCTTGATAATGCGCAAACAAGCTCCCAAGCGCTGTTCCGGCCTCCTCCGGAAAGGAGGAACCTAAATTTTTCGCTTTGCTGATAATATTTTTTGCAAGATCAGGATTGATCGGATCTTTTTGATCATGAATGCGACTTGCTATTTTTTTAATCAGTCCCATCTGATCGGATTCATCGAAGATACTAAAATTTTCTTTGTACCCCAAAAGAGCAGCATCACGACGCAGCAGCCGTACACAGAGAGAATGAAAGGTACATAGCGTCATCGCCTTTGCTTGCTCGGAAGTCAGAGCTGCCGCTATGCGCTCTCGCATCTCACGCGCAGCTTTGTTGGTAAAAGTTACTGCTAAAATCGAAGCAGGATCCACGCCCTGCGAGACTAACCACGCAATCCGTGCTGTCAGGACCCGTGTCTTTCCAGTGCCAGCTCCGGCAAGAATCAGCAGCGCTCCTTCTGGATGCGTCGCGGCACGGTACTGTTCGGGATTGAGATCAAAAAGACGAAAATTACTCATGCAGATGAAAGGTATAAAAAAATTTATGATGCGAATCGATACAAAATGAAGAACGATATTCGAAAGCGATTTAAAATCGATGCAGTGCCAGGAGAGAGGAGCACAGACGCTGAGCGTATATTAATACGTGAAGCGGTGAGCACCACAGCGACACCGCAATGCGCGATTTTAGGCGCTTTTGGATATCGTTCTAGCAAATTCATTCACGATACGAGGGTATAGCTCATGCTCGGCAACTTGAATGCGCGCATGTACCATTTCTGGAGTGTCCTCTGGAAAAACAGGAACACGAGATTGCCCTAAAATTTTTCCCGTATCAATTCCTTCATCCACGAGATGCACCGTACAACCCGTCTCGGCAACATGAGCCTCGCATGCTTGTTTCCATGCAGCCAAGCCTGGAAATTGAGGCAAGAGAGAAGGATGAATGTTAAGAATGCGCCCTGGAAAGGCCTTCAATAGCGGCTCCTTGACCACGCGCATAAAACCAGCGAGGGCCACAAAATCGACCTGTGCAGCCTGAAGATAAGTTACCATCTCCTGTTCGATAGCCTCGGTCAATTTTGTTTTGAAGGGACCAGGTGCCAAAAAGTGCGCAGGGATTTTAAATTGCTCCGCTAATTTTAAGATGCCCGCGTCAGCAACATCAGAAAGCACCATCACTGGCTCATAATAGCATGACTTGCTACGAGCGGCTTCAACAAGAACTTGAAAGTTAGATCCCTTCCCTGAGCCAAGAATTCCTAGGCGAAGAGGAGAAGTCACTTCTACGCAACAAGTGGCTCTACATTCACGCGCCGACCTGCACGATCAAAACGAACTTTCCCTTCAATGAGAGAAAAAATTGTGTAGTCACGTCCAAGACCAACATTGCGGCCAGGAAGAAATTTTGTGCCGCGTTGACGGATGATGATATTGCCAGCCAAGACTAATTGATCACCAAATTTTTTAACGCCAAGTCGCTTGCTGTGACTATCGCGTCCGTTTTTAACACTTCCTTGTCCTTTCTTATGGGCCATAACATTAAATAGGTTTAAAAATAAAATTTATTTAGTTGCAATCGAGGTGATCTTCAATTTGGTCAATTGACGACGATGACCAACTGTGCGGTGATATCCTTTGCGGCGACGGAATTTAAAAGCGATTACTTTTTCGCCTTTCCATTGCTCTACCACTTCAGCTTTAACCGAAGCTTGGTCAACAAAAGGAGCTCCGATGCTGACATTGTCACCATCTGCAATCATTAAGATATCGGTAAAGGTTGTCGATTGACCTGCCTCTAAAGCAAGCTTTTCGACATCAAGGATGTCTCCTTCAGCAACACGATATTGTTTGCCACCTGTTTGAATAATTGCGTAAGCCATATAAATTAGTTCGTAGTTGGTAGTTGGTAGTTCGTAGAAAATTTTATGAGACAATTTTTAAACTGCCAGCTTCCTCAAATTCAACCGACACCGGTTGGAGGGGAGATAAGATGGCACGGATTTGATTGCAGGGCAACAAAAAAATTTTATATCTTGCGAAAAAGAAAACTCTCATTATGATTGACGGCTCTCTTCAACATTCGTTATGTGCAGTTAGTTGTTGATCATAACATCATCTCTCCTTAAAGAGCGAGGGTGTTTACTACAAACTGCAATTACGAAGTAGTTGCTTGCTCGGGTGGTGAAATGGCAGACACGTGCGTTTAAGGGGCGCATGCCGAAAGGCATGAGGGTTCGAGTCCCTCCCCGAGCACCATAGAGACTAGTTTATTTTTTTCATAAGTTTCTCGCGACTACGAGGCACTCTCTGCAACAATCCCTGCAACGCAACGAGAGCTGGTTGTGATGGATCATAGATGCCAAGAGCTTTCGCAAGCTCCATCTCAAAATATTCCACAGCTCGACGACTTGGTACTTGCTGTTGTAAAAAAAGAAGGGCTCGTCTCAGCAGCTCAAAAATTTCGGGCGCTGGATGAAGTGACTCCAACACGAGATCACAAAGTTCAGAAAAGTAAGATGCCGCTAAGAGCGTGAGATAACGAGCAGGAAGGAGATTCCAAGAGAGAGACGGCACAACTTCTGTCAAAGAATGAAGATCATTTTTTTTACTAAGTGCAAAACCGATCTCACCTTCACTAAAAAGATCAAGCCGACCAGCCAAGCCTCCTCCTTGCTTCATAGCACTACGCGCGGTCGTTTTGACTTTGCCATATTCTTCCGTCAACCAAACAATCACAAAACTTGTTTCTGAAAATCGATAACGTCGCAATAAAATCGCTCTAGTTTGGTGCATGTTTATTGGAAGATAGAAGATAGAAGATGGGAGATGCGAGAAAAAATCGAATCTCACTCCCTCTGCCATGAAGGTCTTGAGAACGGTCACGGGAAAAAAAATTACGAAACAACAAACCAATGCAGAAGCCCTAACAAGCCGGCCATTCCAATAACGGTAATCATCTCCCACTGCCATCGATACATGCCATAACAAGCTGTTATAGCAACACAAGCTCCCCACCAGTTAGGCGCGTGGCCCGCAGGAAAAAGAACATTCATTCCAAACCAAAGGGCAAGGTTTAATACGACACCAACTACAGCCGCTGTAATGCAGGAGAGAACTGCTGTAATTTTAATATTACCTCGTAGTTGTTCGACATATGGAGCTCCTAAAAAAACCCATAAAAAACAGGGCAGAAAAGTGACCCATGTTGTGATTGCTGATCCTAATGCTGCTGCAACCCAAGGAACGAAGGGTGCCGGCGCTTTCCATCCGCCAAGAAATCCAACAAATTGCAGCACAATAATGAGAGGGCCTGGCGTTGTTTCGGCAAGACCAAGTCCATCGAGCATTTGGCCTGGTGCCAACCAATGGTAATGCTCTACGGCTTGCTGAGAGACATAAGGAAGAACTGAATAAGCTCCACCAAAAGTCACTAAAGCCGCTTTACTAAAAAAGACTCCCTCCTGAAAAAGAACATGCTGCGACCCAAGAAAGAGCCTGACAAGAAACAGAGGTGCCACCCACAAGAAAAGACACGCGAGCAAGATTCTAACAGCTCTCTTCAATGAAGGCTCTGTATGAATGACTATTTCTTCCTCACTAGCCGCTTGGTTTTGTTGAGAGCCTCGCGTTTTAAAAATTTGAAATAGTGAAGGGAAAAGTTTGTTGCCAATAAAACCAACAACACCTGCTGAAAAAATAATAAATGGAAATGGTAGCTTTAAAAAAAAGATCGCTACGAATGCAAGGACTGCAACAGACCACATCAACTAATTTTTAAGAGCACGCCGACCAATACGAATCACTGCTAACAAGACGATGGCAAGCACTGCTGACTTGAGCCCATCAAAAATAGCCATAATGCAGGAAACATGACCCCAAATGATATAAATGGAACTTAGCATCCAAAGAATGAGAGCTGATGGCAGTACAAAAAGTAGACCTGCAGCAATCCCGCCCTTTGTGCGATGGAGCAACCAGCCAATATAAATAGCCAGCTGCTGAGCCTCTGGGCCTGGTAAAATCATGCAGTAATTCAAAGCATGAAGAAAACGATCTTCGCTAATCCATTTCTTTTTTTCTACTAATTCAGTATACATCACTGAAATTTGACCAGTTGGACCGCCAAAGCTGATAAATCCAAGCTTGAGCCAAAAACGAAAATCTTCTCTAAAAGTGGGATGCCCAGTTGAAATATTTAAGTCCATATTCTAAAATTTTAGCAACTGCCAACATATACAATCGCCATTTATAAAAATCACCTGAAATTAGAACAATGAAATCAACAAGACCCAAGAAAACCAACTTGCAGAAAAATTGTTGCTTAACCAGCCCTCCAGCCTTCAGTTCCCGGGCGCCGCAATACGAAAACCTGTATCTATTTGCCCTGCAAAAAAGAACTTCTTGTTTTCTTTTGCGAGATCAGAAGATGGCGATTGAAAGGAACCTCCTCGAGATTGTATTTTTGTCATCCCAAAAAAAGAAGTCGTTGTTGTATTCCACTCCCAAACATTCCCTCCCATATCGCAAGCTCCATAATAACTCTCCGTTCCCTTAAAAAGATCTACAGGGATCAGACTAGAAGCAGCATACAGCGTCCCCGCAGCAGCATTATTATAATTAGCTTGATCCCCTTCTCCTCCAATAGTGTTACCAGGAACAACGCCACTTTGCGTGGGGTACTCATGATACCCTCCAGTTCCATTGTAATAAGCAGCCTTGTACCATTGATCTTCACTCGGAATATAATATTGAGCGTTGTCATTAACAGGAACTAATACTCCATCACGCTGCCCATGCAGTGTGTAGGCTCCTGCCTCTGTCGTGCTATCATCTTCATTTCCCTCATGACACCCATTTTGAACCCAATTACAAAAACGTGCCGCATCAAAACAGCTCACATAGTTGATAGGAAAATTTTTTCTTCCTGCTTTTACCGAATAATAAAAATGTCCTGCAAAAGGGGTGCAAATAATTGATCCATTGATGGGATCATTTTGCATCCATGGACTATAGAGGCCATAAGGATCGCTGTTGCTTGCAACACTGTTAAGAAAAATCTTAAACTGCTCTGCTGTGATCGGATATTTTCCAATCTTAAAAACATCGTTGACAGCCCCATGTCCCGTTGTTGGATCAGGAGAATTCCCAGGATCTCCCACCATGACCCAAGAAAGCGTGAGGCGTTCTTGTCGCGTAGCAACCCTAAATCCAATAGCGCTCGTTTCTGAGGAAAAACTATTCGTCGCGTTCCTATAACTAGATTGCAAACTAGAAACCCCAAACTCTTTACTCCAAGCACCTCCTCGCACCACCTGAAGATCAGGATCGATGCTTTTGCGATCTGCATCAACCCATTCAAAAACATTTCCTCCCATATCGTAAGTCCCGTAATAACCAGCAGAATTAGTAAAGGTATTAACAGGAGTGAGAAAGGGCGCGCTGCTCTTGGCATAGGTTTCTTGAGCGACCCATTTTCCGTACCAATTTTTTACGGTTTTAACAATAAAGACATTAGCATTGTTGGTCCCATTTCCTATCATGCTGTTGTCAGGGTCAGTATCATGCTGAGTTGGGTATAGCCAATATCCAGAATTTGTCCCACCTCCTTTGTAGTAGGCAGCCTTATACCATTGATCTTCGGAAAGAAGAAACCAAGTAGCATCTTGCGTGACCGGAACAACCCCTCCCATGAATCCATCTAAGTTGTACGCTCCGCGCTCTGTCGTATCTGGGCCCTCATTTCCTTCGGGTTGATCATTGTGCAACCAGTTGCAAAAGCGAGCCGCAGAGGACCAGTCAACATAGGTAATGGGAAAATCATCAGCTCCTTTAATCGTCTTAAAAAGGTAACATTTATTGGTTGAGTCATAAGTTTGCTGAATGCTCGCTATGTTTGCATCTGCGCCCATCTGCGCGTTATAAAGACTATAGGGATCAGAATTTTTCGCTACAGCATTGAGAAAAGAACAATATTGAGCTGCAGTAACTTCTGTTTTCCCAATTCGATACTCATCTTTTACAGCTCCATAACCAGTCAATGGATCAGCAACATTGTTCGTATCTCCCACAGGAACCGTTTCAATAAGGACAACGGTTGCAGCAAGCCGAGTTGCTCCAACAACGATGACCAAACCCATTAATACGCTAATAAAAAAACTCTTCATAAAAACCGCTCCTCTTCTATTTTTAGACTACCTTATCAAACGCCCTATCCATCGAGGAGAGTAACGCTCTACATAATTCCATAGAAACCAAGATATCACTATAGCCACAAAAAATGCCGCGAGCAAGTCAGATGGATGATGTGCCCCCAGCAAGAGTCGTGATCCTGCCACGCTCACAGCAAGCATCATGGCCATCGCTCCCCACGCAGGACTTGCCAACAAAATCACTGTTGCAAAACCGACGGCAGTTGCTGTGTGCCCCGAAGGAAAACTATTAAATTCAGATTTTCCAATCGTCCATTTTCCTGCATGATAAGGACCATACCAATGTTGCGCTGCCACACGCGGACGCGTACGTCCCGTTGTTAAGCGCAATGTATTGACGAGCCCTCCAGCTAATGTTGAAGCCAACATAGCGCATAAAAAAATCTTTTGCCAGCGACGAGACTGCCGATACCGCGCTATAAAAAATCCCAACGTTCCCAAGAGCATCAACTCGGGCCAATCACCATATCGGCTCACAGCAGCCACAATTTTTTTGGTTGAAGACTCGTTCCATGTTGGGCCTTCTACGCGTAGAATAGTCGTCCTCACTTGTGCATCCATGAAAAAGGAAGCACTCACCAACACCACGGCGCTCATTAAAAAAAAATATTTCCTTTTCAAGACAATTTCCATTTGATGCTACATCCCAATGAAGGCAAGGAAGAGCAAGATGGGACACCACCCTTCAAAACAGCTTCTAGAGCCTCTTTCAAGTCCTCTCCAGTCATTGGAATTCCGTTTTTATGCGTACTTCCATCAAAGCGGCCGTGGTAAAATAACTTTGTATCAGCATCGAACACAAAAAAATCAGGAGTGCAAATCACTTCAAAAGCACGCGCGACCTCTTGCGTCTCATCAAAAAGAATCGGAAAAGGAATTTCATGAGCAGCTGCCATTTCTCGCAACCCTTCAGGCCCATCGTATGGATAATCAGTGGGATCATTCGCACTGATGCCAACAAAGCCAATTCCTTGTGGCAAGAACGCCTCCGCCATGTCACTGATTCCTTCCAAGAGATGCTTCACATAGGGACAATGATTACAAAGAAAAATAATCACACTTCCATTAGGAAATTTTTCTTGAAAAGCGGCCGAAGAAAAATTTTCTTGAGTCACAACATCCACCAATTTAAAACAAGGCATTACCTTCCCAAGCGGCATAGAATCAAGTGCAGAGGTGGACATGGGAGCAGCGGTTCAGGTTACAGGTTACAGGTTACAGGTTACAGGTTACAGGTTAGAGGATGGAGGATGCGAGGAAGAATCAGAGCCATCAACTTGAATCATGAAAGGTTCTACATCTTTTAAAACATTTCCATGGTCAGTTACCTCAATGAGTGTAAAACATAACGCCGTTGTGCCAGGAGAACTTTGCGCAACAAGACCCTGAGCACTCAGCGAGAGCAACGAGACAACAGCAACGAACAGCGATTTCATTTTTTGGCTTTTTAATTTGAGGGTGAAGGTTGCGTGCAAAAAATTAATAAAAAACAACTCTCCTCCTCGTCATTCCTGCGGACGCAGGAATCCAGAAGACTGTCGTTACAAAGTTGATGGTTTTATAAAATAAGGTCTCGTTTTTTCCTGATAGAAAAATTTTTTGAACTTTTTAAGTACTAGTTCTCGATTGTTGCACAGACAGCCTCCTGGATTCCAGCGTCCGCTGGAATGACGGCTAGGGTGTAGCAGCTCTTGATTCTGAAAGGAACACTACACTTTTTGATGATGCTAAAAAAATAGTAATATCACTTATATTAAAAAATCTTAGAAACCTGTTCCCTGTACCCTGAAAAAGCTGCAACCTGTTTTTAAAACGGAATATCGTCTTCCTCTTCAGGCTGAGGAGCAGCCGCTGCTGGAGCAGCTCCGCGAGCAGCACTAGACTTTTCACTAGGAGCGTTTGATTCCATGCGAGAATAGCGAGCGCTGCTACCACCTTCTTCATCAGATCCTGAAGAACCAGCTGCACCACCTGGCTTAGGTCCAAGCAGCTGCATCGAATCTCCAACAACACGCAGCTTATTTCTTTTTTGTCCTGTGGCTTTATCTTCCCAAGAATCTAATTGAAGGCGTCCTTCCACATAGATAGAGCGCCCTTTCTTGCAATATTCACCGGCAATCTCTGCTTGGCGTCCCCAAAGGGTCACATCAACAAAGGTAACTTCTTCTCGTTTTTCGCCAGTCTCCGTTGTGTAAAAACGATTAATTGCAAGTCCCAAATCCGTCACAGCACTTCCTTTGGGTGTATACTTAACTTCAGGATCGCGGGTTATATTTCCAATGAGTTGAACTTTATTAAGATTGGCCATAAAGAAGAAGATTGAAGGATGAAAAAGTTTAGGATGGAAAAAATATGAAAACTATTCTGCTGCCACTACTTTTTTCTTTCTTACTATTTTAGGCTTCACAGCGGCAGTTACGCTCCCCTTGCGATAATAATTTTGCAAGAGAACTTCTTCTACTAATGTTAATTTTTGGCGAATTTTTTCCACCGCAGCAGGCTCCAAGGCAATAACAAAATTGACATAGTATCCAGCTTTCAAGTGCTGATGAGGATAAGCAAACTCCTTGCGTTCCAAGCGCTGCAATTCTTCTACGGTCGCACCTTCAGCGACCATTAATTTTTCGAGACGCTCGAGGAGCGCTTTAATTTCTTCTTCTTGGCTGCTAACCTTAAGGGCCAACAGGATTTCATAGTAATGTTTCATAAAAATTTAGTTTAAGATCCCCACGTCATTCCCTCAAAGGCGGGAACCAGCGGGGACAAGGTTTAGAGGTTGAGGAGTCTAGGGGGTTAGGATTCTTAAAGGAAGTTTTTTTTAATTTGAAGCATTAAATTTATTCATTGCTGTTTTAAAATCTTGTTGTCGAATCATCTCAAGTGCCTCCACCGCCCGTTGGACGGCCGCTTGAACAAGAGGAAGTTCTTTTGATTCAAAACGTGCAAGAACATAATCAGAAAGTGCGATCTGCGTTGATTTTATTTTTCCTTCATCAGAATCTTCTTCTGCTATTGCTCCAATACCGAGCCGCAACCGAGGAACAGCCTCTTTTGAAAAATGCATCAATACTGATTCAAGACCGCGTTGCCCGCCAGCGCTGCCAGAAGACCTCAAACGAATAGTCCCCAAGGGAAGCATCACGTCATCTAAAACAATTAAGATCTCTGCTGGAGTGAGTCGAAAAAAATGAGCAAAAGAAGCTACGGCTGTGCCACTCAGATTCATGAGCGTCCTGGGCTTCATCAGCCACAAGTCCCCACTCCCTTCGTGAGAAATTTTAGCAACGTCGGCATTCCACTTTGAAGAAAAAGAAAATTCAACTTGATGTTGCCTCGCCAACGCATCAACGGTTGCAAAGCCAATATTATGACGTGTCCCATCATACTGCCGCCCTGGATTTCCTAGGCCGACGAGAAGACGCATTGCTTCGCAATGCGAGTTGCCAGTTGTCAGTTGTCGGTTGTCGGTAATTTCAACTCGTTGAGTCATCGGAAAATAGTTTTCGGTTCTTAGTTGTCGATTCTCAGTAATATTTCAAGCGCTCATCAGTCTAAAAAATACACTCAACTTATTTTGAAAACTATTTTGTTGGCATTTTCTCTATTACACCAGTACCGACAACTGACAACCGACAACTGTAACTACGCAGCAGTTACTTCTTATCATCACCAGCCGCTTCCGGCTTTTTCTCTCTTATGACTTCAGGGGCTTGTTGTACTTCGTCACCCTTTGGTTCTTCAGCAACCTTTGGTTCAGCAACCAAGAAAACTGTAAGATCACCATCACCTGTTGCCTTGACTCCTTCTGGCAAAATAAGGTCACGCAAGTGCAAGGAATCACCAAGACCAAGCTTGGAGACATCAACGCGAACAGACTCAGGAAGATCTTTTGGCAAACATTCAATCGCAATGTGGCGTAAGAGCTGTTCCAGCAATCCACCACTGCTTTTCACACCAATAGATTCACCGATTGCTTCGATCGTAACTTCTGTATGAAGCAACTCGTTCATCGAAACTTCTAAAAAGTCAACGTGCAAGACATCACCACGAACAGCATGATGTTGGACTTCTTTAATCAAAGAGAGGTGCTTTGTTGTTTTATCACCATGCTCAATCTCCAACTCGACAAGAATATTTTCTCCAACAGCGCGAGCGAGAAGCTTGTTAATGTCTTTAGTGCTGATTTCTAAATTGCTAGGCTGAGTCTTTGGTCCATAGATATTTGCTGGAACGGCTCCGCGTGAACGCAGCTGCTTGACGGAATTGCGCCCAACATGAGAGCGGGGCTTTGCGGAAAGTTTTACCTGTTTGGCCATGGTGTGTGTAAGTATAAAGTAAAGTTAAAATCTTAATGAGTAGAAAGGGGTTCAAAGACTAGACTGATTTTCAGAAAAGTTCAACCTTCTTTTTGTGTTCTTTGCAATCCTATGTTGGAAATTCGTTGAACATGAAATACCAAAAGACTACAAGAGAAACTGCCTCAGTAATTCGCTGTTTTAGATGAAGAGCAAGGCGCGGCGGCGCACAGCGACTGAGTGTATATTTACATACATGCGGCGTGGCAGCCGCTGGATCGACTGCCGTTAGGCAGCCCGTAAAAGCGAGCCTCGTGGGCGCGAGCGAGTTGCTACTCGATGGCGCGATTCCCGCCTTCGCGGGAATGACGTGCCTCCCTGTAACGTAGCCCTTCGCTAAAGCAGTAGAATTAATGAGGCAGTTTTTTACTTGACCCGGAAAAGCGAGCTGACCGACTCCCCTCGATGAATACGGCGAATGCCTTCACCCAAGAGTTCCGCAATGGAGAGCCTCTTTACACGGCCCTCTACATCCTCACTTCCAGGAACACTGTCCGTCGTGATGAGCTGTTTAATTTCAGAATCTTTCAATCTCTCAATGGAAAGATCGGTCAAGACCGCATGCGAAACGCCGGCATAAATATCGCCCACTCCTAACGTCTTTAAAATTTTTGCCGCACTCACGAGCGTTCCAGCTGTCTCCGTGATGTCATCAACAATGAGAACATTTTTTCCTTCTACATCACCAATAACATGAAGCGGCTCCACTTCTGTAGCGCTGCATCGTCGCTTAACAACAATGGCCAGCCCAGCTCCGAGAGCCTCGGCATAAGCGGAAGCCATCTTAACGCCACCAACATCCGGAGAAACAACGACAAGGTTAGAAAGCTCCATCGATCGAATGTGTTTCACCATCACCGGCAAAGCATACAAGTGATCCACAGGAATATCAAAAAAACCTTGCAGCTGCTGCGCATGAAGATCCATCGTCAAAACACGTTGAACTCCAGCTGCCACCAAGATGTTAGCCACTAACTTCGCCGTAATGGGAACACGCGGCTGATCTTTTCGATCTTGTCGTGCATATCCAAAAAAGGGAATCACCGCTGTAATCCGATTAGCACTCGCTCGGCGAGCTGCATCGACCATGATGAGCAGCTCCATAATATTTTGATTTGTTGGAGGACATGTCGGCTGCACAATAAAAATATCACGCCCTCGAATATTATCATTAATTTTAACGAAACTCTCTCCATCAGGAAATGTCGTGACCGTGGCGTCTGAAAGTCCTTGCCCCAAGTAAGTCGCAATGTCAGCGGCCAATTGAGGGTGCGCGGACCCTGTAAAAATTTTCATCTCCGGTCCATTTATCATTTATTGGGAAGTGTTAGAAGTTGATGTTTTTTTATGAAGTTTTTCTTTTTTTGAAGGAGGAGCTCCTTGCTGAGCATTGGTCGAATTTGTTTCCACTCCTGAAAGCAGATGCAAAGGGATTGTTGGCTCAGCACCTGTTTGTTCCACTCTCCTTAAATAAGCTCCTTGCATCACATCACAGCGTTCTGTCAAAGAAGGATCAACTTGCTTCATGCGCTTGAAGAGAAGTTCGTAGTAGGCCCTCAACGTCTGGCGTTGTCCCTCAATCGTTGTCGCCTTGTCAGCAGCTTGACGAAGAGCAACAACGGCTTCTTCTTTTTCTACCTGCGTGCGCACTTCATTATAGCGAACTTTAATTTCATGTTTTTTCTTTTCAATGCTCTCGGTGCTATTGACCGGAGAAGCCTTTTCTGATGGCGCTTCTGTCGCGCTTCCCGCATTAGGATCGATTGGAAGAGACGTGTTCGTCGGATTGTCTGCAGACGTTGATTCCGGCGGAGGAATCATCGAAGGATCAGTGGGAACGACTCCATTGGTATTGAGTTCAGCATTGGAGGAAGCGGCGTTGGTGGCACTCGGATCATCAGACACTTTGTTTTTTTCTTCATTTGAAGAAGAAGTTTTTGTTTCTTCTGGAGGAGTCATCACATTCGTCGAAATCGATTGAGACTCCGTTTGGGAAGTGGGAGAAGCGACTTCTGAAGCGTCAGTCAATTTTGGCGCCTGCCCCATCGCCGAACAGATCAGACTAAAGGTTATCAGTCCACAGGCCACCACCATTCGGCCATCAAAGTGACCACGAAGACAATCATAGTTGTCGGTTGTCAGTTGTCGGTTGTCGGTTGATTTCAGCTCATCAATTAATTTAAAAATCATAACAATTTCTTATTCTTAAGTGAATATTACACAGTGCTAACAATGAACACAAATAGTATCGATCCTAATTTTTCTGACAACTGACAACTGACAACCGACAACTACCCTTCACTCGCGCAGCCTCTTGCTGACTGGCTGAAAGCAGCAAGCCATAGCATCGTTGCGCTAAAGCGACTGTATGAGCATAATTTTCTGCGGTATTATGTCCATTGAGCATCTGCGCAGCAACATGTTGACATTCGGAAAACTGCAAACTCTGAATCGCTTTTTTGATACGTGGCACCAAAATTGGACTGGCACTCAATTCGTCAATTCCTAGTCCTAGGAGCATCGGTGTAAAAAGAAGATCTCCCGCAAGCTCTCCACAGACGCCAACCCAAATACCTGCGGCATGTGCAGCATCAATCACCATCTTCAACGTACGCACAACAGCGGTATGAGCAGGATTATAAAGATAAGCAATCGACTCATTCCCGCGATCAACACTCGTGAGATATTGAATAAGGTCATTGGTTCCAATGCTAAAAAATTTTACTTCCTTAGCTAATAAATCAGCAATGGCAGCAGCACTGGGGACTTCAATCATGATCCCAACTTCCAGATCCTCGCGAAAAGGAGCCCCTCGCTGGCGAAGCTCTTGTTTAGCCTCTTCCAAGACGGCATTCGCCTCTCGAAGTTCTTCCTGACATGAAATCATGGGATACATCATGCGCAGATTACCTGCGACAGCAGCCCTCAAGATCGCTCGAAGTTGAATTTTAAAAAGCTCTTTATTTTGCAGACAAAAACGAATTCCACGACATCCTAAAAAAGGATTGGATTCCTTAGAAAATTCCAGGCACTTCACCGGCTTATCAGCCCCAACATCAAAGGTTCGAATAATCACACCATTGGGTTGAGATTGCTCTGCGATTTTCCGAAAGACAGCATACTGCTCATCCTCCTCAGGAGGGTTCGTCCGATTGAGATAAAGAAATTCCGTACGATAGAGCCCAATTCCTTCAGCACCGCTAGAAATCACTTCGTCCATTTCTTGAGGCAGCTCAATATTTGCTGACAAAATAATCCGATGCCCATCTTGCGTGACTGGCAACGCTTTTCTAATTTTTGCGAGATCTTTTTCAAGATGCTGCTGTTGCAATTTAATGTTGTGATAATAGTGCAGCGTCTCCTGAGTTGGATGCACAATCAGCAATCCATCATACCCATCAAGCAAAGCGATATCGCCATGCTGCAACTCAGAACCCATCGCATGCAATCCAACGATAGCAGGAATGCCTAAGGCACGTGCAATAATGGCTGTGTGAGATGTTTTGCTGCCGACTTCAGTTGCAAATGCAGCAACATTTTCATGATGCAACATCGCCGCATCAGAAGGAGTCAAGGAATGAGCCACGATAATCGGATGCTCATGGCATTGATGTGAAGAATCCCTATTTCTTCCTAAGAGATGTCGCAGAATGCGCCTGGAAACATCTTCAATATCGATCGTTCGCTCGCGCAGATAAGAATTTTTAGCTTTGCGTAATGCCTGACAAGTCCGCTTGATGATATCATTGAAAATATGCTCAATGTTGTAACGCTTCTCATGCAACGACTCGAGCGTCTCCTTGATCAACTCAGGATCTTCGAGCAAGAGCAGATGTGCATCAAAAACTGTGGCATCAGCCGCTCCAGCTAATTCTGCAATCCGTCGTTGAATTTCCTGAAGTTCTCGCTGGGTCTCCAACAGCGCCGCTTTGAAGCGCTGGACCTCGACTGGAATTTCTTGTTCTTCAATCTTGCGAAAAGGAATTTCTTCCGGATGGGGTACATGCAAAAAAAGCCGCCCTTCCGCAATCCCAGGTGCAACAGCTATCCCTTGATAGCGACGCTCTGGTTGGGTCGTTGGATTTTTTGCAGGCATGATCAGCAGGTTACAGACTACAGGCTATAGGTTACAGGAAAAAATAAGTTGCAGGCAGGTAAAAAAATCAACAAAAGAAGGCAAAGAAAACTAAAATACACTATACTCGTCAACGACAATTATAATTCCCCTCAACGACAGTTATAATGACTCCGTTGGAAGTTGGTAAACTTAGCAAGAGTTGTGGCGATTTTAGAGGGGTGAACGGAAGGCTTCGAGTGAACTCTGAGCGTAGCGAAGAGGAGCTGGCGCGTTGCCGCAAGTTGGAAAGACGAGCGAGCAAGATTACTTTTTCAATTTCGCTTTTGCTGATTCGGCTCGATGGCTTTCACCAGTAAATTCCAAAATAATTGAATGATGAACCAAGCGATCAATAGCTGCCATGGTTGTCACTGGATCTTTAAAAATTTGCTCCCATTGTGAGAAGACCAAATTGGAAGTAATCATGAGGCTGCGGCGTTCGTAGCGTTCTGACAAGAAGGTAAAGAGGACTTCCATCTCTTCTCGGTTTTGCTGGACGTAACCGATGTCATCGAGAATGACGAGATCAAAAAAATCGAGTTTTTTAAGAGCCGCTTCCAAGTTGCTTTCTTTCTTGGCAGAGAGAAGGCGCTCCACAAGTTTGAAGGTTGGTATAAAAAG
>JAPLTJ010000101.1 GCA_026398175.1 Verrucomicrobiia bacterium
GAGATCGTTTGTCTCTGGTTACATGATGATAGCCTCTGGCCATGATAATCTCCTTGGTTTTGACACCTTAAAGATTACCATCATCATGTAGCCTTTCTATTTTTTTTCACGTGTTGCACTTCGCGGTTGAAAGGGCCTCTGCTTTAATAGGAAACACACTTCCAACAAAAGCATCGTCGGCTGGAGTGGATGAAGGCCTTATCTTTTCTACTAAGGCATAAAATTTTTCTGAAGGCTCTGCTATTGCATCATCATAAGATTTTATTTGGTTTTCAAAAGAGTCATCAAGATGGGTTGCATCGCTAAGAATCGAGTCTTCCTGACTATTTTGCGGTGATGCTTCCTGTGGCAATAAATTTTTTTCAGCAGGGAATTTCGTTCCTCTTGCCATAAAACCGCTAGGTAATAAGGAGCTACGGCGGCGGTTGCGAGCGGTCTTTATTGTGCCATTCTCCGGCGTTGTTGGCGAATGAAAGGAATCCCTCCCCTCTTCGTACATCGGGAGCTCATCGCGTGTTGCCAGAAAAAGAAAAGAAAAGGAAGCGAGAAAAAGGGGGGGGTTAAACATGAAGGGCGCAAAGTGTGCCAGGCTTTTTTAAAATGGCAAAAAAGAAAAATTATATTTCCTCTTTATCACTCTTTCAGGGCTGAAGCAGGTTCGGTGTAGCAAGTTCTACAGAGAAAATGTTGAGATCCGATCATGGAGGAGGGTGGATTTTTAACCGCAACATGCTAGTCATAAGCATGATTTCATGAAAATGGCCAAGGTCATTTTTAGGGTAGGATCATAGCGGCCTCCTTCACAAACAGCGCTACAGGTCAAACAAACGCGTTTTTTGGAAAAGTTAGCTCTAAAAAAGAGCTCTAATTTCTCGCCGGAACAACAAGCACTGGCTTGGTCGCTTGTTTGAGCAACTCCGTAACAACACTTCCATTAAAAAGATGATAGAGCCCGCCATGGCCGTGAGATCCAACGACCAAAAGGGAGGCGCCAGTTGTCGCGATTTGATGTTTGATTTCCTCAACAGGAAGCGCCTCTTTAACACTTGTTTCAATTTGGAATTTTGGAGAGGCCACAGAGGCAGCGAGAGCATCAAGTCGTGATTTGACTTCGGCAATTTCTCCAGCAGAGAGAGGAAGTGGGACGGAAACCATTTCCATAGAAGAGCCAACTGGGACCGCAGAGCTGACAGGAGCAATCACGTGAAGCAAAAGAATTTTAGCAGAGAGTTCTTCCGCTAAGCTGACTGCTTCTTTAAGAATTTTAGAACTCGCAGGACTAAGATCAACAGCAACAAGAATGGTTTTCATGGAAAAGATGGTAGCTTGATTTAAAAAAGAGAGAAGAAGAAAAAATACTCTTTACCCTTCACCCTTTACTCTTCACGTTTTTAAGATGGATGATTTTTTTGAACAGGAACGAGCTTCACGACGCCCTCAAGCTTTAGGGCTCGATGCTCCACTTGCCACGCGAATGCGGCCGCGCACCCTTCAAGAGTACGTTGGGCAAGCGCATCTTTTGAGCAAAGGGAGTTTGCTGTTACGAGCCTTGGAAGCAGATCGCCTCTCGTCGATGATTTTTTATGGACCGCCAGGAACCGGAAAAACAAGCCTTGCGCGGGTGATTGCAGCGCAGAGCAAGCGGCATTTTATAGAGCTTAGTGGAGTGGGGGGCGCTGTTGCTGACCTTCGTAAAGCGATGGAAGTCGCTTCACAACAGGCGCGGGTGGGGAAGAGGACACTTCTCTTTATCGATGAGATCCATCGTTTAAACAAGGCGCAGCAAGATGCCTTGCTCCCGGACGTCGAGAGAGGAACGCTTTTGTTGATTGGGGCAACCACCCAAAACCCTTTTTTTTCCGTGATTGCGCCGCTTCTGTCACGAGTTCAGGTGTTCGAGCTTAAGCCGCTACGCGAAGAAGATTTGGTCGCCTTGCAGCATCAAACGCTGCAAGACAAGGAGCGGGGACTTGGAGGTTTGCCGATCACGTTAGAACAAGAAGCCGCGCGCCATCTTGCTACGATGAGTGATGGCGATGCGCGCAAATGCCTCAATGCTTTAGAAATTGCAGCCTCCACAACACCATTTAATGAGGCTGGCAGGATTGTGATCACTCAAAAAATTGCCGAAGAGAGCATTCAGCAAAAAGCTGTCGTCTATGATAGAACGGGAGATGGTCATTATGATGTCGTCAGCGCTTTTATTAAAAGCATTCGCGGGAGTGATCCTGATGCAGCGCTCTACTGGTTGGCAACGATGCTGCAGGCAGGAGAAGATCCGCGATTTATTGTGCGACGACTAGTTATTTTGGCGAGCGAAGATATTGGACTGGCCGACGCACAAGCTCTTCCTCTGGCCATTGCAGCACAACAAGCTGTCGAAGCGATCGGACTTCCTGAAGCACGCATCACGCTAGCCCATGTGACGGTTTACTTGGCCCTCGCGCCCAAGAGTAACAGCTCTTATCTTGCGTTAGAACGAGCTGCCAAAGAAGTCGCCGCAGGGCGTTCGTTGCCTGTGCCATCACATCTTCGTGATGGTCACTATCCCGGCGCTAAAAATTTGGGGCATGGGAAAAACTATCTCTACCCGCATGATTTTCCTGGTGCTTATGTGAGGCAGATCTACCTCGCGGAGCCGCGTTCTTACTACATTCCAACGGAGTATGGGGCCGAGGAGCAGCTGATTAAAAAATGGCGCTTGTTAAAAAAAGAAATCGACGAAAAATAACTCAACCGCTAAAGTCGCGCGTTATGGAAATTTCCCCCCTAAAAAGTACGCTTGCTGTCGCCTTGATTTTATTAACTTTTTGCTCTGAAAAAGTTTTTTCTATGGACTGTTTCCGAAGAAACAAAACGGTTTTTCCCGCAGAAGAAAAACAAGCTCGATCCCAAGAGGGTCGAGCTGAAGATAAGAGAGGGGATCAGAGTGCTGTCATTTCAAGAGGAGTGTTAGAACCTGGCCAAGGTCCTGCTGAACAACAGGAAGAAGCTCAAAGCAATGGGAAAGGAGAAGGTTCTTTCGATGAAGTGCCAGCTGTGGCGCAAGAACAAGATGGGAGACAAAGTTTTTATCCTTATGGTTATGATAGAAGAGTGAGCTCTCGGGAGGAGGTTGATCTTTGCTTAAAGAGCGTTCAGAAAATATATAATGAAACAAGACTAGCTTTTATTGAAGCGGGAAGGCTGGATGATAATAGCAGTATCCATTCAAGGGCCTTAGATCTTGCGCAAAGGCAAATCGCTAGTTTAGCAGAAGAGTGGAAGAAAGCGACTGATGGAGACAAGGATTCTTTAAATAAGATTAAAGCTGATAGTGCAGCACTATACTCGAGTCTCAGTGCAATGAAAGAAGATGCTGCTGCTGTTCATCAACTCAATCAGATTAGGATGTATAATGCATTAACCGGAAAAAGTCATTTTACTAGCGTCCAAAAGAAAGTGGATCGGGCAACATTTGAAAATATGCGAGAAGATTTTTAAGGGAGTTAGGGAAAAACCAAATTGACTCTTTGGAAAAGCTTGATTACATTTATCACCCGCCTTCTTCCTTGAAATAGAGCCAAGGATCGTTGTTTCTTTTGTAATAATGACTTGTTGAGAGGGCGGTGACCCTATCTTTATCGTGTCTCATCAACTTACTTACGTTTTTATTACGCCTCAGGCCTTGTTCAAGGCTCGCACAGGAAATATTCTTGCTCGCCTGCTTTCTCGTTCTGGATTAGAGCTTATCGGCGCTCGCATGTTTACACCCAGTGTTGAACTTCGAGAGCAGCTTTCTGCCAGCTTGGAAAGCCAGCCATTGAGCGCTAACTTTTTCAAGAATTCTTTAAAAGCTCCTCAAGACCAGGCCATGGTTCTGCTTTTTCATGGAGAAGATGCAGTAGAAAAAATGAGTGCGATTGTCGGAAACGACAAAACAATGCATGGACGTGGTGAAACAGTGCGTGGCACCTACGGAGAGCATTTCATGATTCAAAAAGGAGAAGACGATCAGAAGCCAAGCATATTTTATTTTGAGCCTGCGGTGATTGCGCCAACAACGCATGAAGAGGCTGTGGCAGGGCTAAAAGCATTGGCATCATTCTCTGACGAAGATGGAGGCGTTTTAGATGCAAAGGCAACATTCCCTGCCGATGCTGTATTAGAAAAAACATTAGTCCTCATTAAGCCAGACAATTTCCGTTTTGCTAACACGCGTCCGGGTGGAGTCATTGATCTGCTGGCTCGTACTGGCTTGGCGATTGTCGGTTGTAAAGTCCATCGCATGAGCGTTGCGCAAGCGAAAGACTTTTACGGTCCCGTGCTCGAAGTTTTAGAAAAGAAACTTCCCGATGGCCGTTCGCATTGGGAGTCCATTGTTGCCTTCATGTCAGGCCGTCGTCCTTCTGAGTGCCCTGAAGAAAGTCATGCGGAGTCTGGCAGCGAACTTTGTATCGCTTTGATTTATCAAGGAGTCGATGCCATTCGCAAAATTCGCGAGACCCTTGGGCCTACTGATCCTTCTAAAGCGCCTCAAGGAACGATCCGCAAAGAATTTGGTCAAGACATCATGGTCAATGCTGCCCATGCTTCTGATGCTCCAGAGAGTGTCACCCGTGAAACAGCTATCATCAACATTAACGAAAATAATTTCAAAACGGTGATCAATCATCATCTTCAAAAGTAATTTCAATTTTTCATCAACCTAACTCCTGCTCTTACTTCTTATGGAACTCGCGTCTCGTCTCGCTAACATCACTCCCTCTCTGACTCTTGCAATTGATAGCAAAGCAAAATCACTCCTCGCTGAAGGAGTCAATGTTTGTAGTTTTGCTGCAGGCGAACCTGATTTTGATACGCCAGAGCATATTAAAGAAGCGACGTTGCAAGCACTCGCAGCGAACTTCACACGCTACACTCCGAGTGCTGGCATTCCTGAGCTTCGCGAGGCAATCTCTCATAAATTTAAAACAGAAAATAATCTCGACTATAGTCCTAGCGAGATCATTGTTAGCAACGGAGCCAAGCAGAGCTGCTTCAACGCGATCTTGGCTTGCGTGGGAGAGGGAGACGAAGTCATTATTCCTGCTCCCTATTGGTTGAGCTATCCAGAAATGGTTCGCCTTGCTGGCGCAGAGGCCGTCATCGTTCAGACAACAGCAGCGAACAACTGGAAGATGACCGCTGATGATTTTGCCAATGCGATGTCACCACGGACAAAGATGGTCATCATCAACTCACCTGGCAATCCAACCGGTGCTGTCTATACGAAGGAAGAACTTCGTGCGATTGTCGAGGTTGCTGCGGATGAAGAAATCTTGATTCTCTCCGATGAAATTTACGAGCATCTCATTTATGATGAAGCGAAGCATGTCAGCGTTGCTTCTCTCACTCCAGAGGCTCGTGATTTAACGATCACCGTGAACGGATTTAGCAAAGCTTACGCCATGACAGGATGGCGTCTCGGTTATCTTGGTGCCCCCTTGAAAATCGCACAAGCGATCGATTCTTTGCAAAGTCATAGCACCTCTGCACCTTGTTCTTTTGCGCAAAGAGGAGCTCTAGCGGCCCTTACCTCGAGTCAGCAATGTGTGGCTGATATGCGTGAAGAATTTAATATTCGTCGTGAATATATGTTCCAGCGCCTTTCCAGCATGCCTAATATTTCTGCAGTGAAGCCACAGGGAGCTTTCTACATCTTGGCTTCGATTGCTAAGCTGGGACTCTCTTCTTCCAACTTTGCAGATCGTCTCTTGAGTAAAGCGAACGTTGCTGTTGTTCCAGGAATTGCTTTTGGTGATGACAAGACCATCCGTCTGAGTTATGCAGTCGGCTTGGACATTATCAAAGAAGGGATGGACCGCTTGGAGAATTTTTGTAAGACTTTGTAGTCCGCCTGCGGCCTACAACAGGCTGAAGGAAAGATAAGTAGTTTCAGAATATGACATCATAAAAAATGTTGGATTCAAAAAATCGTATCTTTGTTTTCAACTAACATGGCCTTTAGCCTTCAGCCTTCAGCCTTCAGCCTATACCTCAACTTAATTGAGAAAGCTTTGAACAAAGCTTTGCCCTCGGAGCACGTTCTTCCCAAAACAATTCATCGTGCCATGCGGTACAGTCTTCTGGCTGGCGGGAAGCGGCTCCGGCCCCTGTTGTGCTTAGCTGCTGCGGAGGCTTGTAGTCGCGATGCTGGTGTAGTGAAAAAAGTTTTGCCCATCGCGTGTGCGCTCGAATGTTTGCACACTTACTCACTCATCCATGATGATCTTCCGGCGATGGATGATGATGATCTGCGTCGTGGCAAGCCGACGTCGCATAAAGTTTTTGGCGAGGGAGTGGCGATCTTAGCTGGTGATGCTCTTCTCACGAGGAGTTTTGAATTGCTCTCGCAGATCACGCCGCCGAAGCGTTATTCATTAAAATGTTTTCTTCAGGAAATGAGTGTGGCTGCAGGCAGTCAGCAGCTGATAGCAGGTCAAGTTGCCGATCTGGAAGCTGAAGGAAAAAAAGTGACCTTGGCCGATGTCCGCTTCATTCATGAACGGAAGACCGCTGCGATGATCGTTCTCTCGTTGCGCCTTGGAGGGATGATGGCCAATGCGACTCCAAAGCAATTGAAGGCCTTAACCGAATTTGGGAAAGCGTTGGGACTCGCGTTTCAAATCATTGATGACATTTTGGATGTGACACAATCGAGCGTCCAACTTGGGAAAAGTGCCGGCAAAGACCTCGCTGCATGCAAAGCAACCTATCCCGCCGTGATCGGTCTCGAGGCCTCACGCCGTAAAGCTGCCAAGCTGACAGCCGCTGCCGATGAGGCTCTTCGAGGTTTTGGCTCGCGAGGAAAAATGCTGGGTCTGTTTGCTCAGGAGTTGTTGAAGAGACCTTCGTAAATTTCATCTCAAACTTTCACGAAAATTTGAGATGATACAAAACAAACTACATGATCGCACAAGTCCGGTTCGATGAGGGGTAGAGGTAAAACGGTCATTGGCTTTATGCCTGTCACTCCGTAACCTCTGCCTACTCTACACCGCCTTCCACAGCGATTGTTTCTCAGCATTTTATGACCAGTCTTTTAATCTTCTTCCACAATAGGTGCTTTCAGCCATCCTTTGATTAATTTAAGGATACTTCCGTCGCACACGCGTTTTGCAATGAGACTCAGGAGCTCAGAATGTGGGATAGTGTCAAAATAGTTGCTTAAATCAGCATCTAAAATTTCACTTCTTCCACTCAGTATTGCTTTACTGACTGCCTGCATTGCTTGGTGTGCTCCTCGTTTTGGCCTATATGCATAACTATTCTCGTGAAAGTCGGCTTCAAAGATAGGTCCTAGCAACATCATGACTGCTGTCTGTACTACTCGATCGACTAACGTTGGAATGCCCAACGCCCTTTGCTTTCCCTTTCCATCTGCTTTTGGTATGTACACCCGACGTATTGGTTGTGGTTGGTAGGTTTTGCTTCTCAAATCTTCTTCTAGCTGCTTGAGCATTAGCTCTCGCTTGCCTTCATCATATCTGAGTTCTTCTACCGTCATTCCATCTACTCCAGGTGCTCCACCATTTGCTATGACCTTCCGTAGGGCCTCTTCCAGTATTGCTCTGGAACAGACATTTCCGTATAAGGTCCAAGCTCGCCATTTTGGATTCTTCTTCGCTTGACGATATAATGCTCTTTGCAGTTTTCTAACTTTCGTCATTGGTTTCGCCTTCGGTTTTGTTTCTGCTTGTTGCAACTTTTGTTGCTCTGCACTCCACAATTCCTTGTTCAGTTCCCAACTCGTAAACGTTACTTCCTTTTTAGGGACATCGTTTCGTTCTTGTTCTGCTCCAAGCATATTAGTCCAACTACCCCTCCTTCGCTCCACTCCCATTACAGGCGCTTCAGCACTACTATGCAGGGCTCCGCCTTCTGCCTGCGCCGCAAAGGCTTCCTTTGTTTCCAAAGTTGTGCCTTCCGTTGGAACACTTGTTCCACGCAAGCAGACCTCCCGTCTTTCCCTATTGCCCCTTCCCAGCATGCTATCCCCGCAAACACCGCTAGAACGTTGAAAAGACCTTGACGATTGTGCAGTCTTTTCCCGGCGGTCTTCACCAGTCGTTGAGTGGTTAGACTTTCTAGTGCTATAATTTTCGATGTTCATTAGATGAGGTTGACTTTCGTTATGGCCTGCTGGTTCAATCAATATCCCGCTTGTAGATTCAGCCTCGCGGCCTCATTCTGGATATTGTTTTCGGTTGTGAATCGTCTAATTCAACCGATGGGACTTTCACCCATGTGGTCAATAGCTTCGACGGCGCTGACAACGACAGTTATAATGACTCCGTTGGAAGTTGGTAAACTTAGCAAGAGTTGTGGCGATTTTAGAGGGGTGAACGGAAGGCTTCGAGTGAACTCTGTGCGTAGCGAAGAGGAGCTCGACAGGCTGGAGTGAGGCCCTCTAAAATCGGGCGCGTTGCCGCAAGTTGGAAAGACGAGCGAGCAAGATTACTTTTTCAATTTCGCTTTTGCTGATTCGGCTCGATGGCTTTCACCAGTAAATTCCAAAATAATTGAATGATGAACC
>JAPLTJ010000092.1 GCA_026398175.1 Verrucomicrobiia bacterium
CATCTAATTCTTCCTTGCCTGCTCGCTTTCCTGTTCCTACCCTCAAGTCTAACCTAACAAAAAGTAACACACCTTTGAGTAACCCATAATGCTAGCTTTTCAGAGCAGAGTGTTGCACTTCACTTTTGAAACGGCGTGTTATAAATTTCCAAATTCCTAAAAACTTATTTTGTATCGATTTCAAAAATACTCTTTACCCTTTACTCTTCAGTGCCTTCATTCTTCCTATGCCTGCCCAATTTCGTGATTACTATCAGACGCTCGGTGTTCCTAAGACCGCTTCTGCTGATGAAATCAAGTCAGCCTTTCGCAAGCTAGCGCGCCAATATCATCCCGATGTCGCGAAAGATAAAAAGGTAGCTGAAGAAAAATTCAAAGAGATCAATGAAGCTTATGAAGTTTTAAGCAATCAAGAGAATCGCAAAAAATATGACTCTTATGGTTCCGGCTGGTCTCAAGCTGGCGCAGGAGCACGTGGAGCTTCCCGCGGAGGAAGCGCTTCACAAGGCTTTGGCGGCATGGGTGGCTTTGGAAATAGCGATGAAGAATTTCAATTTGGCGGCACAGGCTACAGTGATTTTTTCGAACAGTTTTTTGGGACACGCCGCGGTCGCGCTTATGGCGGCGGCATGGGATTTGAAGAGACGCCTCAACGCGGCGATGATGTTGAAGCTGATTTGCTCGTCACCCTCGAAGAAGTTCTTCATGGAGCCACACGCTCCGTCTCACTACGCAAACCAGGTTCTCGAGAGCCTCAAACCTACACGATTAAAATTCCTCAAGGCGTGCGCGAGGGACAACGGATCCGCCTTGCTGGCCAGGGAGGAAGCGGCAATGGGACTCCAGGCGACCTCTATCTTCGCGTCAAACTCCAACAGCATCCTGATTTTTATTTTGAGGGAAGTGATATTTTTCATGATGTAGAAATTCCCGCTTGGCACGCAGTACTTGGTGGAGAATTGACCATTCCAACACCAGAGGGACGTGTGAAATTAAAAATTCCTGCAGAAACCCCGTCAGGAAAAAAGTTTCGCATTCCCGGCCAAGGCCTCCCAACAAGCAAAACGGGTCGTGGCGATTTTTTTGCCACCATCACCATTCAGATTCCCACCGAGCTTACCGCGGAAGAAAAAGCGATTTGGGAGCAGCTTCGAGCGTTACAAAAGAATTAATTAACCGCAGAGAACGCAAAAAAATTCCTGTGCTTACTCCTGTTCAATAAATCGGTGCAGCACCAAGAGTGAAGATCATACTCAAGTAGAGTCTGTTCAAAACTCGCTGATGCAAAGAAGAACAAGAAGTCGAGGAGCGCAGACGCTGAGCGTATATTAATACGTGAAGCGGAAAGCACCGCAGCGACACAGTTCTTCAAAGCAGCAGTAGAGTTTAGGACAGACTCTAAAAAACCACTCCGATTTCCGCTCCTATCACCAGCGCATTGGGAGTGCTTCCCAGGCCACACGGATTGATGATCCACTGCACATCAGGTTGAACATAGGAAAATTTTGTGAGATTGATTCTGTAGCCTGATTCTAAGACGAGTTCGTAAGTAGGATATCCGTTGCCAAGTTGTTGCTGAGCGTTTGCATAGTTGCTGCTAAAATTTCCATAGATCACACCAAAGGTTGTAAAATCATTTTCACGTCCTGGAATCAACCCTGTGTAAATGCCTCCTGCATTAACTTCAAAAGGGAGTGCAGAAATATTTTCTTGCGGACAGAGGACGTAGTCCGACCAAAGAATGAGCCCCACGTTCTTATTAGAATTTGGTTTGTAGACCACTTGATCTGCATGCCAGTAAAGACCAAACGAATTGGCTGCTGGAATACTACTATTAAATTGAGAATATTCTGCTGTGGAATGATAACAACCCATCCAGTAGTGCCCCATGAAACCTTTAGGAGAAGAATTACCCGCTGAGGTTAGCGCATTGTTACAAGATGAGTTGACTGATACCATCTCCCCAAAATAAATGGACTATAAGACGCTGGAAGTTTGGTGTTGAGCAAGGCGGAAGAGTGCAGCGCTATGCGAACATAACGCCAGATCTGACAACGAAGCTCAGCGCCAAAACAACAAGTCAGATGGTCC
>JAPLTJ010000113.1 GCA_026398175.1 Verrucomicrobiia bacterium
AGTGAGTGTGTTGCACTTCACTTGTCAATCGAAGTGTGCTAAAAATTGCTGCTGCCCTGGTGAAAAACGGAGCTGCTTTTTAGGAAAAAAATTTCACCTTTTAAAAAATGTCAAAAATGAGCTGTTTGCGGACACGCTCTAGTTATTATTGCAAAACATATTCTCACACTTGCAGGAATGATTGAGGACAGAAATTATTACTTCATTAAAAAACAACGTCATTCCAGCGAACGCTGGAATCCAGTGACTGTCGATACAAATTGATCGTTCTAAAAAAAGCAACTTCAGTTCCACACTACTGAACGATTACGTTTTTATTACAAAACATACTCTCACGCTTGCAGGAATGATTGAATACAGTAACTTATTACTTCATCAAAAAAACAACGTCATTCCAGCGAACGCTGGAATCCAGCGACTGTCGATACAGAATTGATCGTTCTAAAAAAAATATCTTCAGTTTCACACTACTGAACGGTTACAAAGCCGTAGCATCCGTTCAGCTAAACGGATGCCAGATTCTTAAAGATCTTTCGGCTCAAGGAAGCCTTCTAGCTGACGCAGGCGCGTTGGGTGACGCATCTTTCGAAGAGCTTTAGCCTCGATCTGACGGATACGTTCACGAGTCACTTTGAATTGTTTTCCAACTTCTTCCAGTGTTCTGGAATAACCATCAACAAGGCCGAAGCGTTGTTCCAAGACTTGACGTTCACGTTCTGTGAGAGAATCGAGAACATCTTTGATTTTGTCTTTGAGCAAAACAATCGCAGCCATGTCAGCAGGATTCTCTGCAGACTTATCTTCGATGAAATCACCAAAGCTCGTATCGTCGCTATCCCCGACAGGTGCTTGCAGCGAGATGGGCTGCTGTGCCATTTTTAAAACAGCACGAACGCGCTCCACAGGAAGCTGAATCTCATCTGCAATTTCATCTGGGGTCGGCTCACGACCATACTCCTGCACGAGTTGCTTTTGAACACGAATCAATTTATTGATCGTTTCAATCATGTGCACGGGAATACGGATCGTCCGAGCTTGATCAGCAATAGAACGCGTGATTGCTTGACGAATCCACCATGTGGCATAGGTCGAGAATTTATAACCGCGACGGTATTCAAATTTTTCGACAGCCTTCATGAGTCCCATATTTCCTTCTTGAATGAGATCCAAGAATGAAAGACCACGATTGGTATATTTTTTAGCAATGGAAATCACGAGACGAAGGTTCGCTTCGACCATCTCCGTTTTAGCACGCAGGGCAGAACGAAAATGTTTTTTGAGACCACGATGATGCTCTTCAAAATGATCCGTCGACATCCAATTCCGATGATGCTGCTCGTGGCGTTGAGCCATGATTGCATTGCAAAGACGTCGAGAAGCATCAACATTGCTCTTGGAATGTTTTGCATACTCCTCTTCTAAATTCTTCAGGTTTTGCACATGCTCATCAGCGAGTGCAATAAAATCTTCAATCATTTTTTGTTTAAAGAAAAATTTAGGATAAAGTTTTCCTATTTCTAAAACTTGTTTTTCAAATTGCTGGAGATCTTTGTCTGGGATCTCTTTTTTAGAGGCAATTTTTTTTGAATAAGTTAAGGCAATCTCATCAGCAAATCGCTGTAATTGCTGACAAAGACGTGGAAGAGTCTTTAAATAGCGCTCCCTGCTCTCAATTTTCTTATCTAGAATCACACGATCAAAACGCTCTCGTGAATCAAGTAAGCGTTGAGCCAAATCAATATGAGCATGAGCTACGAAACCAAAGCGATAAAGAACAGCTTGCATCGATGCTTCTGCCTCTTCAATGCGTTTAGAAATTTCAACCTCTTGTTCGCGCGTTAAGAGTGGCACCTGCCCCATCTGCTTGAGGTACATGCGAACAGGATCATCCAAGATATCAAGACGACCATCGATTTTTTCTTCCTTATCATCCTTGTCATCTTTGTCATCATCGTCATCCAATTTTTTGACCTCTTTGACGCGATCAACATCGGACGAATCGATAATATCAATTTCTACAGCCCGGAGCTGAACTAAAATAAATTCAACATTTTCCGGCTCGTTGAGTTCAGAGGGAAGATATTCTTCTAGATCTTCAAAGGTTATGTATCCTTGTTCCTTGGCTAACTTGAGGAGCTCTCTCACTTTTTCCTGAAGGAGCTTTTGATGTTCCTGTGAAGTGCGTCCTCCCCTTGCTTTGGAAAAAGGAACAGCCTCAGAAGCAGCAATCGGGTTTTTACCAGCAGTCACTGGCCTTGCTAAAGGAACAACCTTTGCCGACGATGGCTTGGCAGCAGCAACAATTTGCTTCTCCAATTTTTTTTCAGCAACTTTTTTCATCACCGGTTGCTTCTTCACTGGAACTTTAGAAGAAACTGTTTTTTTAATGACTTGTTTGACCGATTTAACAACTTCTTTTTTTAAACTTTTTGTTTTCGTTGCGACGGCAGGCTTCTTAGGAAGGGCCTTTGGCGCCTTCTTAACAACTGTTTTTTTAGCACTATTTTTGCTTACAATCGGTTTTGTTGATGCCGATTTTTTTGCTTTTTTAGAGGAAGCTGTTTTGGAAGAAGATTGTTTATTTGCCACAGAATTTAAGATAGTTGTCGGTTTAACAGATCACATTTAACGAAGCGAACACCACCATGATGCCGTAACTCGCGATCTGAAAGAACCCCAGTACAGGGTTGTCAGCCCACTTTTGAATTTGCTTGAGCTAATGAGATATAAGACAAGACGCCTTGGAGCTTAAGCAGAATTAAAAGGTGAGTTAAGAAACTTCGTTGATGATCCGTTGTAGGTCAAGGATTTCTTTCTGAATTCTTATCATTTCCTCATTTTGCATTCCAGGCTTTTTGAGAAGTGCCGTAGTGGCTGCTTGACGTCGTTTCCAATAAGCAGTGCGAAGACCATTCCAAGTGTCTTTTGCCTTGCTTAAAGGATCCACCATTGGCCGGTCTAGATTCCAAGAAGAAATCAGGCGTTGTAACGCGGGAGGAAGTTGCGCCAGGAAGACTGCTTGAGAATGTTGATCAAGAAGAGATGCCTGCTTCAACAGCTCTTGGACCAATGACAATTCTTCGTCGAGCTCCTCGGAAAAAGATTCTTTTTGCTCGTGCAGCCACGCCCTCACCTCAGAGGAAGTCAGCATCAAGCGGCAGAGGAGTTCTACTCCCGGAGAGAGCTTCAATGGCTTTTCTTGCACTTCACAAGCGGTTTCCTCTTCAATGGGTGCTGCTTTAAGAGCGGCCTTCATCAAGGCCCCAACGGAAATACCAAGACGCGCCGCTATTTTAGAAGCAGTAGCCTCGCGCAAAGCCTCCTCGGATAAAACATGGAGGTATCCCGCCAGCCGCTGAGCTAGGCTAGCAATAGCTCGCGGACTCAAGGCCCCTCCTCCCTCTTGGAAAGCACGTTCAATGGTGACGTCAAAAAAATCTCCAGCCTCACGCAGTATCGCATGAAAAGCCTCAACCCCTTGCTTGCGAATCAAAGAATCCGGATCTTCACCTGGTGGCAAGGTAGCAAGTCGCACCTCAAACCCTGATGCCAAGAGAGCAGAAAGCGAACGTTCCGCAGCATTTTTTCCTGCGGTGTCGGAATCAAAACAGAGGATCACCCGTTCTACAAAACGCCGCAAGAGCCGCGCCTGCTCTGCCGTGAAAGCCGTTCCCTGCGGTGCAACAACGTTGAGGCAGCCGTGTTCAAACGCTGCGATCAAATCGAGCTGACCTTCCATGACGATCGCTTCTTTCGCTTCAATCATGGCCCGTTTGCTTTTATCGAGACCGAAGAGCAATCCTCCTTTATTAAAAAGAATCGTCTCAGGAGAATTCATATACTTCGCTTCATGAGAAGAATCTCCTTCAAGCGTGCGACCACTAAAGCCAACGATATCTCCATAGTCGTTTCGAATAGGAAACATCAAGCGATGACGGAAGCGGTCGTATTGTTCTCCAGATTCTTTTAGAGAAAGCAATCCTCCCTCTTGCAGTTCCGTAAGCGTGAAGCCTTCTTTTTTTGCCCACGCCTCCATCGTATGCCATCCTCCTGGCGCATAACCAAGCTGCCACGCAACGGCAATCTCCTTCGTCATGCCACGTTGTTTCAGATAGTCACGAGCCGTTACTCCCTCTGCTGTGCGCAACAGTTGATGATGATACCAAAGCGCCAGCTTGCGATGAAGTTCGATGAGACGACTCCGTCGCTCACGCCGTGATTCTTCGTGGGGGTCTGATGTTTCAATCAATGTAATTCCAGCACGCTGCGCAAGACGTCGCACCGCTGTTGGAAAATCGACATGCTCATAATCCATCACAAAACGAAAGACCCCTCCTCCTGCACCACAGCCAAAACAATGAAACGATTGCCGTGCAGGAGTTACATGAAACGAAGGACTCTTCTCACGATGAAAAGGACAGAGCGCCCGGAAGCTGCTCCCAGCGCGCTTCAGTGGAAAGTATGACCCAATGACATCAACAATGTCATTAGCAGCGGCAACGCGCTCAATACTTTCTTCGGCAATTTTTGGCATATGGAAAAAATAGCGACAAAGAACAGAAAGAACACAAAAAAGATTTTCAATATTCCAGACGACCTGAAAATCAGCCTTCCAGGGTGATTGAAAAAACTAATGCTGTGGCACCAAATATAACGATCTATGGGACCGACCCTCATTGCACCGACCCTCATTGCAACCTGCTACCTCATTTTTTCAAAGCAGCATCAATTTGTTGCAGCTGCTCAGCGTGATGTTGAGGTGCTTCTTTCAATTGATATTCCACTCGTTGAGCAATCGCCTTCACTGTTGCCTTGATCTGGCTTTCTGCCTGGCTGCGCAACATACAGGCGATACTGCTTTTTGGAATAACAAAGTTTGTGTAGCAAATCAAAGAACCTTTGTTCTGAGGAGCAATGAGAAAGCTTCCGGAACCCGACTGGCTATATTTTGAAGATAAAACGGTCCATGTGTTGTTGTAGATGCCTTGAGGAAGGAGCGTCACTTCTGTTCGCACGAGAGAAACTTCTTGCGGCAAAAAAGGAATGTTCAAATAGTAGGTGACCTCAACAATATTGGGCGCCGGACGACTATCAACAGTTACTTTCATGCAATCAGGAACGTAGTGAGCATCATCATTGACGTCCCAAAAAACAGCTTCGACGTCACGAGGAGCAGCTGGGACCAGGCGATAGATGTGAAAACGTGGCCAGATGGCATTAGGAATTTGTTCCGTAACTAAAATTTGCTTTCCAGTATTGAGCACCTCTTGCTGAGAAGCTGTCAACGTCTCCCAAAGAGTATCAGCTCCCCAACTACTTTGAGAAATCAGAGCAAGTGATAAAAATAAAATTAAAAAGCGAGTGGTTTTTTTCATAAACAGATTATTTATTTTTGCTTGATGACCAATTCAACTACAGACAAGTAAAGAGTAAAGAGTAAAGGGTAAAGAGTACGGAGGCATCAATTTTCTGAGATTTTTTTCTAACAAATAGATTTCTCTAAGATTTAACTTTCGCCGTTTCAAAAGTGAAGTGCAACACTCTGCTCTGAAAAGCTAGCATTATGGGTTACTCAAAGGTGTGTTACTTTTTGTTAGGTTAGACTTGAGGGTAGGAACAGGAAAGCGAGCAGGCAAGGAAGAATTAGATGG
>JAPLTJ010000124.1 GCA_026398175.1 Verrucomicrobiia bacterium
CCATCTAATTCTTCCTTGCCTGCTCGCTTTCCTGTTCCTACCCTCAAGTCTAACCTAACAAAAAGTAACACACCTTTGAGTAACCCATAATGCTAGCTTTTCAGAGCAGAGTGTTGCACTTCACTTTTGAAACGGCGAGAATTAAAAAATCAATCTGCCTTTATTTTCACCAGCCTTACACGACACTAAAAACTCTTTAGAAAAACCAATTGAATTTAATCGGCTCCTTAAAAGTCCTTTCTATCGACCCAAAAACAGAATCTCTTGTCACAGTCACTTTTGAAGGAGTTAAATCGCTTTCTCTTGAATTGGAAAAAGAAAATTTTATTTTCCCCAAATAGTCTCTCATACCATCTCCCCAAAATAAATGGACTATAAGACGTTGGAAGTTTGGTGTAGAGCACGGCGGAAGAGTGCAGCGCTATGCGAACATAACGCCAGATCTGACAACGAAGCTCAGCGCCAAAATAACAAGTCAGATGGTCCAGTTATTTTAGGGAGATGGTATCAGACTGAACCCACTTGAGGCCCTTCCTGCTTTAGTCAAGTTACCCGATATTCCCCCACCTGCGTTTGCTGTTTGGTTTTTACATTGATTCAATAGACTTTGCTTAGCAGAGGAAAATCTTACTGTAATGTAAGATGAAATATTGGAAAAACCCTTAAAAACAGCTGAACCACCTTGCGAGAGAGCTTGATTGACTCTATCCAACAGACTTTGTTTTTCAGGAATGCTATCCTGATTCGTCAGGTAGTTACCAAAAGATTGATTGTTGTTCACGGGACTCATTGTATCAATAAAAATAATTAACTTTCTTGATACCTTTGTGCAATCGGAAAACGCCGTCCAACTCCAAAAGCTCTCCCTGTGACCTTCAAGCCAGGAGCTGCTTGCTGACGTTTGTACTCACTGCGATAAACTTGAGTCACGATCCAGCGAGCCGTTTTCTCTTCAAATCCCAGCGCCACAATTTCTGCAATGGAGCGATGCTCTTCAACAGCAAGTCGCAAGATCGCATCGAGGATCTCATAAGGAGGCAATGAGTCTTGATCTTTTTGATTGGGCCTCAACTCGGCGCTAGGATCTTTTTCTAAGGTGGCACGCGGAATGATCTCTCGCTGACGATTGATCCAATGTGACAATTCATAGACGATAGTTTTTGGCACATCAGCAATCACGGCGAGGCCGCCACACATATCGCCATACAACGTGCAATAACCAACCGCCATTTCACTTTTGTTTCCAGTAGTAAGGACCATGCTTCCCAATTTATTAGAAAGTGCCATCAACGTTACACCGCGCAATCGCGACTGAAGATTTTCTTCAGTAATGTCTGCAGAATATCCTGCAAAAGGTTCTTGAAGCGCCCGCAGCATCCCTTCGTAAGAGGTTGTGATGGGCAAATGGAGTGTTGTCATTCCCAAATTATTCGCCAAGTCACGAGCATCATCGATGCTCCCCTGCGAAGAGTATGGACCTGGCATCAAAACTCCTGTCACCGAATCGGCTCCCAGCGCTGCAACAGCGAGTGTCGCGACTAACGCCGAATCGATCCCGCCGCTCAGTCCAAGAAGCGCTTTTTTAAAACCACATTTGTAAAGATAGTCTCTCACTCCCAAGACCAAGGCATCGTAAAGCTCTTCCAACTCCACGTCGCGGAAAGTCGCTTCGCGACGGTTTAAGTTAAAAGTTGAAGAGAGATCGATGACTTTATTTTCTTCGCGACAACTTGAAAGCCTTTGTACTGCATTTCCACCAGCCTCCATCACTAATGAGTTCCCATCAAAAATCAATTGATCATTCGCTCCCACAGCATTGCAATAAACAATAGAAACATGAAAACGCTTGGCCTGTTCTCTCAACATTTTTTCGCGTTGTCCGGGTTTACCGATATGAAAAGGAGAAGCACTCAAATTGACAATCATCTCAGCGCCTGATGCCATCAGCTCCTGAAGGGGATCACAGCGATAAAGCGCTTGTGGCAAATAGGCAGGCGTCCAAAGATCCTCACAAATTGTGATGCCTATTTTTTTTCCTTGAACCTCAAACAAAGATACTTCTTTTCCTGGCTCAAAATAGCGAGCTTCATCAAAAACATCGTAAGTCGGCAACAGCCGTTTGTGCGCGATGAGCATCGGCTTATTTTTTTGCAAAACGGCCGCTGCATTAAAAAATGGCTTTCCTTCTCCTGTTTGATTGCGATCTACGAAACCAACAATGAGAGGAACGGAACCGACTTCTTCTTGCAGCTGCGCAAGCTGTTGACGATTTCTTTCTACAAACCCACTGACAAAAAGAAGATCTTGAGGCGGATAACCTGTCAGCGCCAACTCTGGCGTGATCACCAACTCGGCCCCTTGCCCGACCAGATCACGATAGGCAGCGAGGATGAGGCCTGTATTGCCTGCAAGATCACCGACGGTACTGTTAATTTGGGCAAGACCGATGTTCATAAAAAAATAATAAGAAAATTAGCCACAAAGAACACAAAGAAATCAAAGAATTTCTGAAAGAAAAAACAATTTTGCTTTTTGAAGGTCTTTCCTTTTCCTAATGCTTATAAGCATCAGGAAAAAATGTTCAAAATAAAATGCCTGCTTTTTTTCAAAAAATAGCACCTATTTGCTCTTCTTTGATTTCTTTGATTTCTTTGATTTCTTTGTGTTCTTTGTGTTCTTTGTGTTCTTTGTGTTCTTTGTGTTCTTTGTGGCTATTTCCCAAAAACAAATGAGCCCGGATTTGCATCCAGGCTCATTGTGATTTTTGTTACGAGGCTATTTTAGTCCGGGCCTCACCGGTTCTGGGGATTTATTTTTTCGAAGCTTTTTCAGCTTCAACAGTTGTCTCAGATGTTGATACTAAAGGCGCATCGACCCATTCTAAGTAAGCCATCGGAGCACTGTCACTTTGACGAGGTCCTAGCTTAATAATTCGTGTGTACCCACCCTGACGATTAGCAGCAGCAGGGGCAATGCTTTCAAAAAGGATTTTGACCATATCTTTTTGTTTGAGATAGGAAATCGCTATTCGGCGTGCATGAAGATCTCCTTTTTTACCAAGAGTGATCATCTTTTCTGCAAGCGGCTTAGTTGCCTTTGCCTTAGCAAGGGTCGTTTTAATACGGCGATGCTCGATCAAGCTACAAACTTGATTGGAGAGCATAGAATCTCGGTGCGCTGTGGAGCGGCCGAGCTTAACAGTTTTTCTGCCATGACGCATAATTCAAAAGTAATGTTAAAAGTTGAAAAATCAAAAACTATTCCACTGCTGGAGTAGAAGTCTCAATAATACCTGCTTCAAACTTCATCCCAAGACCAAGACCAAGTTGAACAAGTTTCTCTTTGATTTCATTGAGTGATTTCTTACCAAAGTTACGATACTTCAGCATTTCAGGTTCTGATTTCTGAGCCAGTTGTCCAACGCTCGTAATGTTTGCATTGTTCAAGCAGTTGGCTGCACGGACGGAGAGTTCAATTTCATTGACGCTCATCGCGAGCAGTTTTTTCAAGCGACTATTCTCTTGGCTAACTTCGGTTGGAGTTTCATCAAACTCAACTTGAGTGTCATCGTAATTAACGAAAACATCGAAGTGGTGGCGCAAAATTGCAGAAGCTTGAAGGACGGCTTCTTCAGGTGTCAAACGGCCATCAGTCCAGAGTTCAAGAATCAGCTTGTCGTAATCGGTACGTTGTCCAACCCGAGTGTTTTCGACAGAATATTTAACCTTGGTGACTGGAGAAAAGATGGAATCAATCGCAATGACACCGATCGGCATGTCAGGATATTTATTTTCATCACCTGTTGCAAAGCCGCGTCCTACCTTGATCTCAAGCTCAGCCTCAAACTTCATCTTCTTGTCGAGCGTACAAATATGTTGCTCTGGATTGAGAACTTCACATTGAGCGCTGGAGGTAATGTCTCCTGCAGTAATGGCTCCCTCTTTGTTGACCGAAAGAGTTAAGTTCCGCACTTCATGATCATGAGCTTTAAATTTTACCTTCTTGAGGTTGAGGATGATTTCAACAACATCTTCTACGACGCCTGGTAAGCTGGAAAATTCATGAGCAGCACCTTCAATACGAACGGAAGTAATAGCAGCACCTTCGAGCGAAGAGAGCAATGTCCGACGCAACGAGTTTCCAATAGTGTGGCCGTAACCAGCTTCAAACGGTTCAGCAATAAACTTTGCGTAGGTAGGACTAGCGGCGTTCTCTTCTTTAACAAGAGATTTCGGCATTTCAAAACGACCAAGACGAATAGGCATAATAGTAATGTTTCCTGTGCCGGGTTTCCCTTGGCGCTATCTGGCACTCAGCAAAAAACGGAGTACCCAAGGACCGACGGCAATGATAAATTTGCGCAGCCCATAAAGGTAATGGATTTTTCGTCAGAAGCAAGAGCTTTTTGAAGAAAAGAATTCACTAAGCGAAGAACGCAAAAAGAATTTTTTTACTAGGGCTTGTCATCAATTAAGTACTCCTCTGTTTTAGCGTAGAAAAAAATGATGTTGAATTTTCAGAGTGAGCAGTCGCTATACCCAAGACGTCATTTCTGCGGACGCAGGAATCCAGCGACTATCGATCTTTATTTTTGTTTTCGTAAAAGTTTTTTGACCTCAAAAATTATTTTAAAATTTTGACGCTACAATTCCAATCTGAATTGACCTTCGCTGGATTCCAGCGTTCGCTGGAATGACGGTAGTGTGATTGGAATTAAGCTAGTAGCAGATTTCTTTAATTGATGGCAGGCCCTAAGAAATTATTCCCCAAATCCATTTGCTAAAACTACATTTGCAGTTGCAGCTTTAAAACGATGCTTTGCCACCTTTTGATATTTTTCTGAATCGTACCAACGTTTTGCATGATCCTTAGTAGGAAATTCAAGGATTACTGTCCGCGTACAAGGCCATTGACCTTCAATAACCTCAGTATCTTCACTTGCAACAATCACTCGCCCAGAAAATGGTGTGAATGCAGGCATAAAATTAGAAAGATATTTTCCATATTCTACAGAATCATGGACCGTCACTTGACCAATTATATAAGCAGGCATGTTTTTTCCTTTTTTCTAAAAATCCTCTGATTTCTTTCTGGCCATTCTTCTTTCCTACTTCAGCGGAACACTTGCGATCGTCTGCACGATGCGGCTCGCAATCTTGTAGGGATCGGCCTGGGAATTAGGACGCCGATCCTCGAGGTAGCCTTTGTAACCGCTGTTAACAAAGCTATGAGGAATTCGGATGGAGGCACCACGATTCGCTATTCCATAATTAAATCTATCAATCGACTGCGTTTCATGAAGTCCTGTCAAACGGAGATGATTGTCAGGACCGTAGACAGCAATGTGTTCGTTTTTGAATTTATCAAAAGCAGTCATCAATTTCTCAAAATAATCTTTGCCACCTTGCTCGCGCATAAATTTGGTCGAGAAATTGCAATGCATGCCCGAGCCGTTCCAATCGAGATCCTTTCCGAGGGGCTTGCAATGAAACTCCACATCAACGCCGTAGCTTTCGCAGAGACGCATCAGCAAGTAGCGGGCCATCCAAACCTCATCAGCAGCGGTTTTGGAGCCTTTCCCAAAAACTTGAAACTCCCATTGTCCTTTGGCCACTTCCGCATTAATCCCCTCGTGGTTGATTCCTGCGGCAAGACAAAGTTCTAAATGCTCATCCACAATTTCACGAGCAATACCACCCACTTGTGCATACCCAACGCCGCAATAGTAACGGCCTTGTGGTTCCGGAAAACCACTTTGGGGAAAGCCGAGCGGACGTCCCTCGCTATAAAGAAAATATTCCTGTTCAAATCCAAACCAGACATCAGGCTCATCGATGATCGTGGCCCGCGAGTTGGAAGGATGCGGTGTTCCATCTGGCATCAAGACCTCAGCCATGACAAGGAATCCATTCTCTTTCGTCGGATCAGCATAAAGCGCCACCGGCTTGAGCATACAATCAGAACTTTTTCCTTCTGCTTGACGCGTTGAACTTCCATCAAAATTCCACATCGGAATTTCAGCCAAGGTGGGCGCCGTTTCAAATTCCTTGACGGTAGTTTTGCTACGGAGATTGGCAACGGGTTCATAACCGTCGAGCCAGATATATTCTAATTTGTATTTAGCCATAGGAGGACAGAATGAAGGGTAAAGAGTGAAGGGGTTAAGAGTAAAGCGCGCGGGAGAGTTTGTCAAAAAAACACTTTTTGGAAAATGATATCCTTTGCCAATTCATTAATTCAGAATGATGCAAAAATTATTCGTCCATGTTACCTAAGCATTCACTCTTTACCCTTTACTCTTCACTCTTTACTCTCTTCCCGATGCAAGCTGTTAAGGACACTCTTCGCGCTACCGTTCACGTCACCTTTGATGGACGTGTTTTAAAGCAATTTCGCGGCCCTCAAGCCGCAGAGCGCTTCGCTAACGAAGTGAAGATGCTCTGTTTTTTAGACCAGCGCCATTGCCCCTTTGTGCCACGTTTATTAGAAGTCGATGAAAGCGCCTTAAAAATTGTCACAACGAGCTGTGGTTCTCGCGTAGATCACCTTGATGAGGGACGCCTGCAAGAGCTTTTTGATGAACTCGAACAATATGGCGTATGTCATGATGACCGTGACAAACGTAACATTACTTACCGCCAACGAGACGGTCGCTTTTGTGTCATCGATTTTGAATTCGCAACGATGATCGAAGACAAAGGGCTGAAGGCTGAAGGCTGAGGGCTGAAGGTTTTTTGACTTACTTAAGAAAGATTAATTTTTAACGAATTTATTGAAAACATTCTTTTGACCCTTGTTCCACAAATCAAAATTTTTTTCCTTTGCATACCTTCAGCCCTCAGCCCTCAGCCTTCAGCCCTTCTTCCCTCCGCTGGTCAGCACATACCGATTGCGGAAGGGTGCGTACGAATAACGAAGATAGTTTTTTAGGATTAGTTCTCGATCCTCAAGAGATTCATCTTCTTGGAAAAATGGGGGAAGCACCTCTCGATCGCGACTATGTCTTTGCGGTCTGCGATGGCCTGGGAGGAGCCAAAGCGGGGGAGTTTGCCAGTCGCATTGCCGTTGAAAAAATCACTAAAATGTTCCCCACTTATTTAGCGCAAAAAAAACTTCCTCACGAAGAAGAAGTTTCTAAAACCACCGACTTACTCATAGAACTTTTTAGCGAGATCCACCGCGCCCTCCTTTTGTTAAGCGCTAGCTACGACGAATGCCACGGCATGGGCACAACCTTGACGCTTTGCTGGATCCTCCCTCATCACTGTATCTTTGCGCATATTGGCGACAGCAGGCTTTATCATCTTTCCGCGGAAACGAATCTGCAACAGCTTTCAGAAGATGACACCCATGTCGACTGGCTCTTTCGACAAGGAAAAATTAACGAACGTGAAGCGAAGCACCATCAAGGTCGCAACCTACTGCAAAAGGCTCTCGGAGCCGATCATCAATTTGTGACTCCTCAAGTTGGCTCCTTTACTTGTGCTCCAGGCGATCGCTTACTCCTCTGCACGGATGGAGTGACCGATGGACTGTTTAATCATCAACTCGTAAACATCCTCAACCATCCCACTCAAAAAACTCCTGCTCACCACCTCGTCGAAGAGGCGGTCATCCAATCAGGCCGCGATAACGCAACGTCGATCGTTGTTGAAATTTTGTAGTCTCCTTCTCATCTTTATGCTTAAATTTTTGACTTCATGAACATCTTGATCCTCGCAGCGGGTTATGCAACCCGACTCTACCCTCTCACTAAAAACCAACCCAAACCTCTTCTCGAGGTAGCTGGCAAGCCGATGCTGGAGTGGGTCATTGATAACCTGGCCCCCATCCCAGACATTGAGAAAGTCTTCCTCGTTACCAACAATAAATTTGCCGAGATTTTTACAACCTGGGCTGCAGGCTATCAAAAAAAAAATCCCAAGCTTCATTTCACGATCGTCAATGATGGATCAACCAGCGATAGCGACAAGCTAGGCGCCATCGGCGACATGCATTATGTCTTAAAAAAAGAAAATATCTTTGAGCAAGATCTGCTTGTCGTAGCAGGAGACAACCTTTTTAGCCAGCCTGTGGCTGAGTTTGCAAGCGCTGCCAAGGCTCACCCCGCCACCTTAGCTCTTTATGACGTTGGCGATTTAGAAGCGATCAAAAAATATAACAATGTCACCACTAACGAGCGTGGCGTCATCACTCACTTCGAAGAAAAACCGGCGCAACCAACCAGCACACTAACGGGCATTGCACTTTACTACTATCGCAGCGATGCGCTTCCTCTCATCGAGACTTACATCGCAGAGGGAAACAACGCCGATCAACCTGGCCGCCTTATTCAATGGCTCTACCCGCGCCTCGAGGTTGGCACCTGGACTGTTCCTGGCACCTGGTTTGACATTGGAAGCAAAGAAACGCTTGTTGAGGCGAATAAAGTTTTTAAAAAGTTTTCTCCGTCGGTGTAAAACCGCCACGAGGGTGCCTTGAAGAAGATGAGCACCTGGCACACTCTTAGAGCATTTTCAAAAAAGTTATAGCCGCACATTGCGGCGTCACTCCGGTGCTCGCGTCCTCGAGTATTATACCATCTCCCCAAAATAAATGGACTATAAGACGCTGGAAGTTTGGTGTTGAGGAAGGCGGAAGAGTGCAGCGCTATGCTAACATAACGCCAGATCTGACAACGAAGCTCAGCGCCAAAATAACAAGTCAGATGGTCCAGTAGATATACACTGCGGGTCTGCGCTTCTCGTTCCTGGCACTGCATCGGCTACAACTTCATTTAAAACGCTCTAACTCAAATTGGAATCAACTCAAACTCTGGAATCATCGCAATCACTGCCTCTCCATTGTCTGTCACAGCGAGATAAGCTCCCTCAGCAACAGCAGCACCAGACGTCACATGATAGCTGTTGTAAGAAAATTTTTCACCAGGCAACAGATACGGAAATTCGCCAACAACTCCCCCTCCTTCCATCACCGTCACATCTCCTCCTTCTTCGGTTACCACCCACTTGCGTCCCTTCACCGTGAGTGCCTGAGAACTTTTGTTATGAATCGTGATAAAATAAACAAAGGCATACGGCTTGCTGAGCGGCCTCTCTAAATCCGGATCCTCAGTCACACCATCAATTTTCACCGTAAATCCTTCAAGCAAGCGCGGTGTCAATTTCATAAGCTATTTAAAGATTGGATCGAAGCCTTCGGAAAATTTCTATCTCCTATCTTCCATCTCCTATCATTGCTGTCCAAAATAAATTAAATTTATATTTCAAAATAAAAAAACGCTACACCCAAACGTCATTCCAGCGGACGCTGGTACGTCATTCCTGCGAAGGCAGGAACCAGGTGGCTCTGGATCTTTATTTTTGTTTTCGTAAAAGTGGCATGATACTACAAAAGGAAGAAATGCTTTCTTTGAAAAAAGAAATGAGACTTTATTTTAGGGGATCATCAATTCTTTATCGACAGTCGCTGAATTCCAGCGTCCGCTGGAATGACGGTAATGTATAAGTGTAGGTAGAATGTGGTTAGCAAGCCCCCTTCTTCTGTTGATAGATTTTATTTTGGACAAGAGTGATCTCCTATCTTCTATTTCTGATGCTCGTGCGTCGCTTTGGGCTGATGCGTCGATACAATTGACAAAGCCTTCAAATCCTTCGCAGGAACCGGTGCGGGAGCCCCTGTCATCATTTCCACTCCTCGATTATTTTTAGGAAAGGCAATTACATCACGAATTGAGTTCTCATGCGCGAGGAGCGCAATGAATCGATCGAGTCCTAAGGCGATGCCTCCATGCGGTGGCGCTCCAAAACGAAAGGCACGAAGCAAGTGGCCAAAAAGTTTTTCTTGTTCCTCTTCATCCATTCCAAGCGCTGCAAAAATCTGAGCCTGCAGATCGCTTTCATGAATTCGAAGACTCCCTCCACCAACTTCCACGCCGTTGAGAACAATGTCGTAAGCTTCCGCACGAATTTCTCCAAACGCGCCTGCATCAAGGAGCGCTTGATCTTCAGGCTTAGGCCGCGTAAAGGGATGATGCACTGCATTCCATTTTTTATCTTCAGCGCTATAAGCAAAGAGAGGCATATCAACGACCCAAAGAAATGCGAGTTGCTGAGGATCGATCGAAATTTTTTGCAACTCTGCCACCTTGAGTCGGACGCGTCCAAGAGCTGTGCAAGCGGTTTCCCAAGTGTCAGCCCCAAAAAGAATCAGATCTCCTTCTTCGATGCTGAGCGCTTTTGTCAGAGCTGTTTTTTCAGCTTCGCTAAAAAATTTCACAATGGGCGATTTCCACTCTCCATTTTCTACTTTAATAAAAGCGAGGCCCTTCGCTCCTGCCACCTTGGCTACCTCGGTCAATGTTTCAATTTGTCCGGTTGTGATCGAAGCGAATCCTTTTGCATTGATCGCTTTGATGACCCCTTTGGCTTCGAGAGCGCCGCGAAAAACTTTGAACGCTGTTGCCTCAAATAAATCCCCCAAATCCTGCAACTCCATCCCAAAGCGTGTGTCGGGCTTGTCGCTCCCAAAACGATTCATCGCCTCGCGGTGAGTCAATCGCAAAAAGGGAGTTGTGATCTCGACTCCTCGTGCCTCACTCACAACACGAATAAAAAGTTCCTCAATGAGTTTGAAAATATCTTCATCATCAATGAAGGAAGCTTCGATATCAACTTGAGTGAACTCTGGTTGACGATCCGCTCTGAAATCTTCATCACGAAAACAGCGCGCAATTTGAAAATAGCGATCGATACCACCGACCATCAAGAGCTGCTTGTATTGCTGAGGTGCTTGTGGCAAGGCGTAGAAATGGCCTGGTGTGAGCCGCGAAGGAACTAAAAATTCGCGCGCTCCTTCGGGCGTGTGCCGTGACAAATAAGGTGTTTCAATTTCCCAAAAGCCATGTTCATCGAGGCCATCACGAATGAGTTTGGTAATGCGATGACGCAAGCGAATATTTTCTTTCATCTCAGGCCGACGCAAATCGAGATAGCGATACGCCAAACGCAAATCTTCATTTCCGATGCGTTCTTCCATCGGAAAAGGAGGAACCTCCGACCGATTAAGAATAACGAGCTCCGTGGCGACGAGTTCAACAGCACCGGTGGAGAGCCTTTCGTTTTCAGTGCCGACAAGTCTCGCTGCCACCTCTCCTGTTACCATTAAGACATCTTCAGAGCGCAAGGTGTGCGCCAAGGCCGCTACCTCGGGATGCACTTCTGGGCGAAAAACAATCTGCGTGATTCCATCACGATCACGAAGATCGATAAAAATAACGCCTCCATGATCTCGGCGTGAGGCAACCCAGCCACTGAGTTTCACGGTACGTCCAATATCTTCAGCGCGCAAAGCGCCACACAAACAATCGCGATAATTCATTTTCATAAAAGTAAGGAGTGAAGAGTAAAGGGTAAAGAGTCCCAAGGCAACAGTTCCTGAAATAATTTCTTTGGCCCTTTCAACCGCGAAGTGCAACACGTGAAAAAAAATAGAAAGGCTACATGATGATGGTATCTTTAAGGTGTCAAAACCAAGGAGATTATCATGGCCAGAGGCTATCATCATGTAACCAGAGACAAACGATCTCAAATT
>JAPLTJ010000087.1 GCA_026398175.1 Verrucomicrobiia bacterium
CGGTTGTTTCGATCTTCATACCTCATTATAACCTATCAATTTTGGGCATAACAGCTTTTTACGCTTGTTGTGCCCAAATCTTTTTAGACTTCGGATCCCCTTAAAAAGATCCTTTGGCGCTTAGCGGACACGCTCTATTTAGCTGAAAATAGATATCCAAAGATTGATCTTGATGAAAGGTCTGCTCAACCCGCGCAGGGAAGTTAGCTTCATCATAAAAACTAAAGCTATTATTTGACCAGAAGTTGTAACCAGGACTAGATGAAGATTGTGTCTGTGCAACAAGCCCTGTTGAGGTTAGAGCGTTTTAAATGAAGTTATAGCCGACGCAGTGCCAGGAACGAGGCGCGCAGACCCGCAGTGTATTCTGATACTTGAGGACGCGAGCACCGGAGTGACGCCGCAATGTGCGGCTATAACTTTAGTGAAAATGCTCTAAGAGGAGGGCGGATAGAATTATACCATCTCCCTAAAATAACTGGACCATCTGACTTGTTATTTTGGCGCTGAGCTTCGTTGTCAGATCTGGCGTTATGTTCGCATAGCGCTGCACTCTTCCGCCTTGCTCAACACCAAACTTCCAGCGTCTTATAGTCAGATGGTATTAGAGTTAGTAGGGATTTCATAAGAGCGGTAAGATAGAAAAAAGAAAAATTGCTATCAATATCTATTTATAGAGAAATAATTTCTGCTTTAAAAATCTCAAGGGCTTCTTGAATGAGGGGATCGTTTTTGAAGCTGGCTAAAGCTTCGGGAGTGAGCGGCGTTCCAGCAGGAGGTGCTGCAGTAGGAGTTGTTTTGGAAGGTGCTGCTTTAGCTGCGGCTTGCGGCGGCGGAGGCAATGGCATTTCTTCTTCGAGAGTTTCATGATGCAATTCTTCTCCAGTAAATTGGGCGACAAGTTCCAGCGGCATGCCACCATTTTTGGAAAGGCATTCTTGGATTTTTTTGCGAGCTTGAGGCCAGAATAAAGTTTCTGTCTGTGCTTCGCACGAGGGTGGAAATTCAACAACAATTTTGTTGCCGCGTTGTTCTAAAAATTTTCCTGAGGCCACCCAACCAAATTTAAGGCGTGATTCGGAAGCCAGTTGTTCGGCAACAGGAGTCCAAGGATTAGACCCCTTTCCAAATTCTACTGCTGGAGCGATAGGCTGCGTCGTGCCGGTGCTCGCGTCATCGAGTATTAAAGATACACTCAGCCGCTGTGCGCCGTCGACTCCTTGCCTCTCATCACCAGCAGCGAATTTTGAAAGGGGTCTATTCTCAGTAGTGACGTCGGCTTTTTCAGCGGAGGGAAGAGAAGCTGGTAATGGAGTAGTGACTTTTTCTATAGCTGGAGCGATTGGTATTTTTTTTACTTCAATTGCAATCGGTGGCTTCAGCTTCTGTGGAGCAGGCTGCTTCACAGCATGCGGATCTGCCAAGTCTGTCAATGCAGCGAGGACATCATCGAGGCTAACTTCTTGAAGCAAGTGAATCACTTTGATGATGACAACATCGAGTTGCAGTTTTTTATTGGTGGCCCAACGAAGTCGTCCTTCTGCATTTCCTAGCTCTTCTAAAAGAGCGAGGAGTTTTTCGGTAGAGACCATGGCTCCCAATTCGCCAAAAAAAGAATCGTCCGAAGTCGGAGAAACTTTTTCAACTAAGAGGTCACGCACAAAACCAATAAAATCTGTTAACAAACGAGAGAGATCTTTTCCTGCGTTGCTTTGTTCCAGGAGGAGTGTGAGTGCCGTAGGGGTATCTTGTTGAAACACTGCTGTCGCCAATTGACGAACCGTCTCGCGCGGTGTGAACCCAAACACTTCCTGGACATCTTTGGCTTGAATGTCTGTTCCACAAAAAGAGATGACTTGATCTAACATCGACTCGGCGTCGCGAAGGGCACCATCAGCTCCGTGAGCCAAGGCCTGAGCGGCATCAAGAGCGAGAGTGATTTTTTCCTTAGCCGCAATGTCCAGCAGGTGTTTTGCCATGAGCTCTTCGGAGAGGCGATGGAGATCAAAGCGCTGGCAGCGACTGATGATCGTGGCAGGAAGTTTTTGGGCTTCTGTCGTTGCGAAAATAAATTTCACATGGGGAGGTGGCTCCTCCAGTGTCTTGAGAAGAGCATTGAAAGCCGCTGTGGTAAGCATGTGCACTTCATCGATGAGATAAATTTTATAAAGACCTCGCGCTGGCGCAAAGGCGGCATTTTCACGAAGAGTACGAATGCTTTCAACGCTATTGTTACTCGCACCGTCAATTTCTAGCACATCAAGATTGCGGCCTTCTGCAATTTCAATGCAGGCATCGCACGTGCCGCAGGGGTTGATGGTAGGCCCGTTCACGCAATTGAGTGCCTTTGCGAAAATGCGCGCGGTCGATGTTTTGCCAACACCACGCGGTCCCACAAAAAGATAAGCTTGAGCTAAACGATTCGTCGTAATCGCATTTTGCAACGTCTGAATAATCGGAGCTTGTCCGACCAACTCGGAAAACCGTTGCGGGCGATATTTTCTAGCAAAGACGCGGTAGCTCATAAATTACAGGGATACTGAGAGGAAGAATTCACAGGGATGGAAGGGATAGAAGGGATAAAAGAAATGATTTTAAATTGAAATAAAATTTTAAAACTGTCGTTAGAACTTGTTGATAGTGCATTCAAAAATGGAAACTTAAAAAGTTTGAATTTTAGCATCCCTTCTATCGCTTCTATCCCTGTGAATTTTTCTTCTCAATCAACGCATACGCATTGTGATTGTGGATCGATTCAAAGTTTTCTGCTTCGACGCGATACCAGAGAATGTTGGGATCTTTTTCTGCGCACATGGCAACGTTGCGGACGAGGTCTTCGACAAAAACAGGATTGGCGTAGGCGCGTTCGGTGACAAATTTTTCATCGGGACGTTTTAAGAGCGTGTAGAGTTCGCAGCTCGCAGCATCTTCGACACGTCGGATCATCTCTTCAATCCAGAGGGCTTTCTTGCAGCGTACTGAAAAGGTGACTTCGCCGCGTTGATTGTGTGCTCCCGCCTCGCTGATGGCTTTAGAGCAAGGGCAGAGGGTGGTGACGGGAACGATGACCGTTGCCACAAAATCAGAAGGATTCTGTTTTATTTTTTCATTCTTCGAAAGGGTTGCGCTGAAACGGACGCGATAATTCATGAGCGACTTTGCCTTGCTCACCGGAGCTTCCTTTTCAAGAAAGAAAGGAAAATCAAAATCAACATGAGCTTGCTCTGCTTCAAGTTTATCGACGAGCTGCTCAAGAATAGAGCGAATGTTAAAAACATGAAGCACGGGACCATGAGAATTGAGGACTTCGACAAAGCGACTCATGTGGGTGCCTTTAAAATGATGAGGCAGATCAACAGTCAGTTGGATGGTGGCGATGGTGCTCTGGAGGCGCTCTGGTTGGCCCTCTTCATGTCGATCGCGAATTTGGATCGGATAGCATAAATTTTTGACACCAACGCGATCGATTGCTAGTTGGCGGTCATCAGCTTCACTTTGCATGTCGTGCAACGTGGTCGGCTCAATTTTTTTTGTGGAAGATTTCATTAACGTAACAATTCATAGGCTAGCACACTCAAGCAATAAAGAGCTGCTGTTTCTGTTCGAAGGACAATGGGGCCAAGTGATATAGCCTGACAGCCTGCGGCTCGAGCGAGGAGATATTCCTCAGGGGTAAAGTCGCCTTCAGGGCCAATGAAAATAGTAGCAGAAGAAATGGGAGGTGAGCTATTTTTTTTCGATGAAGAAAAAACATTTTTTATCGGCACGGCTTCTTTTTCTAGTGAGGCGATGAGGTGGAGATCGTTGGGCTGTTTCTTTTTCAACGATTCTTGAAGAGAGCAAGGAGCTTCTACGAGGGGCATCCAGTTTTGACCGCATTGCTTGCAGGCCTCTAGAGCAATCGCCTGCCAGCGTTCTTGTTTTGTTTCATCGTCCTGGCAACGGACGATGGTTCGATCGGTCACGAGAGGGATGATCCGCGTGACGCCAAGTTCAACAGCTTTTTGAATAATAAGGTCCATGTTGCGCCCTTTGGGAATGGCCTGAGCGAGGGTGATTTCAAAAGGGGGGCGGGGCGTTTGTTGTAAAGCGCCTAGGCGCAGAGAAGCATTTTTTTTATGAAAGGCTTCAATGGTGGCTGAAGCTTCGCGACCATCTCCATCAAAAACCGTGATCGCGGCCCCTGGCTGCAAGCGCAATACACGCTGGGCATGATGCGTCTCAGCTTCGTTGAGTTGAGCGGCATCCCAAGCGTGAGGTGGAAGGTAGAAGCGCATGAGGAAATCAAAAATTTACTTTTGATGGCATAATTTTCTTAGCAAATCAGCAAGATCTTTTTTGCTGAAGAACCCTTCTAATTTGTTTTTGCGTCAAAAAGAGAAGCGATCTCATGACGCTAATTTCATCATGAGCGGAGCATGGTGTCTTAAAATTTCTTCAGATAACTCCATCACAGTCGTATCATCTGCATATTGAAAAGAAGGCTTCTCTTCTTTAAGAGAAGATAAAAAATCTATGACTTGCTCACGTTCTTTTGGAGCTAGTATCTTGATTTCATCGATGACTTGAAGTGCTGTCATAAGTCAACACGGTACGATAAAATTTTTGCAAAGACAAAAGAATACTATTTGGAAACAGAGCAAATAAAATTTCTACAGTTTAGATCGGACATGCTCCTCTACCGCTTCTTGCCAGGATCGGAGCGGTTTTTCATAGAGTGTAGTAAATTTTTTTATATCGAGCGCAGAATGTTGCGGGCGTTGTGCGATGAAGTTTTTCATCTCGGACAATTTCAAAGGTACAACCGAAGTGGTACGAAGAGGCATGCCGTGGCGCGCTGCAACTTGCAAGGCATATTCACCATACTCGCGCCAGGAGCAGGTGCCTGAGTTGCAGAGATGGTAAATGCCGCCAGCAATTTCTGGCTTGAGAAAAACTTGAAACCATTCGGCCAGATCCTTGGTGTAGGAAGGAGAAGAATTCTTATCATCAATAGCAGCGACTTGATCGTTTGTTAAAGCGCGTTCAACGATCTGATCAATAAAACTCGGCCGCTCTGGGCCAAAGACCCAAGAGACACGAGTCGCGAAGTGATGAGGGGAAGATTCAAGCACGGCTTGCTCTCCTGCTAATTTGCTAGCTCCGTAGTGGCTGATAGGATGAGGTTGATCGGTTTCTTGATAAGGTCGTTCCAACTTTCCATCAAAAACATAGTCAGTGCTCACGTGGAGAAAACGAGTGCCAGTATCAGCCGCGAGCTGAGCTAGCAATCTTGGCGTAGTCGCATTGACCTTCATGGCTAAGTCAGGTTCTTCTTCGCACTGGTCGACGTGAGTCATCGCAGCGCAATTAATAATAAAATCTTTTTCAGTGAGTTCGTATTTTTTGAATACTTCTAATGCAGCTTCAGGCTGAGAAAAATCGAGTTCCTTGCGTGAAAGAGCAACGAGTTTGAGATGATAGAGTTCTTTCCACTCCTTCATCAAAGCCGCTCCAAGTCTGCCTCCGGAGCCCAAGATAAAAATCCGTTGTTTTGCCCTCTCTTGCATTCCTAATTCCTAGTTAGCAACTTTTCCCACCAAGATTTATTTTTCAAATACCATTCCACCGTCGCTGCTAATCCTTTTTCCTGTTGCCAGCGTGGCTTCCAGCCTAGTTCACGATGGATTTTGGAAGAATCAATAGCGTAGCGGCGGTCATGACCAAGTCGATCGGTGACGTAGGTGATGAGTGATTCTGGCTTTCCAAGTTGCTGCAAGATGGAGCGCACGATGTCGATATTTTTTTTGGTGGCATCGGCGCCGATATTGTAAACTTCGCCAGCGCGTCCATGGAGGAGGACTTGCCAGAGCGCTTCACAATGATCAGAAACATGAATCCAATCGCGCACGTTGAGCCCATCGCCATAGACGGGAAGAGGCTTGTCATGCATCGCTGAGAGAATCATGAGTGGGATTAATTTTTCAGGAAACTGATAAGGCCCGTAGTTGTTGGAGCAACGCGTGATGAGCACTTCTTGTCCATAAGTGTGATAGGAGGCTCCTGCTAAAAGGTCAGCGCTGGCTTTGCTCGCAGAATAAGGAGAGTTGGGGTGGAGCGGTGTCTCCTCGGTGAAGTATCCCTCTGGTCCGAGTGAGCCGTAGACTTCATCCGTTGATACCTGAAGAAAGCGCTTCACGTTGTGTGACCGTGCTTTTTCTAGAAGGATGCTCGTCCCATTGATGTTGGTGCGAATAAAATCTTGAGGAGAAAGAATGCTACGATCGACGTGGGACTCGGCTGCGAAGTTGACGACCGTATCTAACGGTTGTTCGGTTTTTTGACTCTCTTCTAAAAAAATCGCCTGCATGGCTGCTTCATGAGCAATATCAGCCTGCACAAAACGATAACGTGGATCGCTAGCAACGGAGGTTAAGTTTTCCGCATTTCCTGCATAGGTGAGGAGATCGATGTTAACAAGCGAAGTGATTTCAGGCCGCGCTAGGGCCTGCCTAACGAATTCACTTCCAATAAAACCACAACCACCGGTGACGATAAGACGCATGAAAACAGGTTACAGATTGCAGGTTGCAGGTTACAGAAAAAAATAGACTATATTCTATAGTTGCGGGTGTACGCAAAAAAGCCGCTCACTGCGAGAGTGAGCGGCTTTTTAAAAAGAGACTAGAGCTTAAGCTTTGCTATGTTCTTCGATGTATTTAACAACATCGCCAACTTTAAGAAGCTTTTCAGCGTCTTCGTCGGGAACTTCAACGCCAAACTCTTCTTCGAAGGCCATGACGAGCTCGACAGTGTCGAGGGAGTCAGCGCCAAGATCTTCAATAAAGGAGGCCTCAAGAGTAGCTTGCTCTGCGGTTACGCCGAGTTGCTCGACAATGATTCCGCGTACTTTTTCTTCAATGGATTTATCAGACATGGTGATTTAATATAAAATGAACTGGCCGAGAAAATAGTTGGATCACGATAATTTTGCAAACATTATTTTTTATTTTAAAAAGGCAGCAGTCCTTTGTCTTTGGCGCTCGGGTCTTCGATAGCTTTTAGAAACGAGCGATTGACGCCTTCTGCTTGAGGCGTGACCGTTGTGGAAATGGTATATTCAGGCTGGTTCACCAAGGAGACTTCGAGGGTGTAGCTCTTTCCATCTTGCATGCCAGTGGTGAAAATTTTTTCTGTGTAAAAAATGGATTCCTTGGGATTGATGACAACCGTATCATCTGCTGGGTCAAAAGATCGATCTTGAGACCAGCGACTCAGAATTTTTTTTTGATCATCCGTTACTACGATCTCCAAACGCTGATTGGTTGGGAACTGAAATATGATCAAATCTTTTTTATCGTTGGTGATTTTTAGTGTGATGCTCAGTTCAGAATCTTCCGTAGCTGAAAAAAGAGCTGGTTCTACTGTCACGCGGAGCAGGGGAATTTTGGACAACGAAGACTCCATGATTCCCGCCAAATGTTTGCAAAAATTAGCAATTTGTTTGGAGATGGAATGCCGTGGAGGATAGAGTTTGTTCACGCTGGTGTTACTAGCTGCTACCGTTGCTGCTGCCTGCTTGGCGTCTTCTCGTTCAATGAGGAAAGGGCTTTCTTCGTTGCTTTCTTGAGACGTTGCTTGATCAATGGCATGTTCAGAAATCACATCAGGGGACTCGGGAATACCCGCTGCTGAAAAAAGTGGAATTAAAAAAAGGGAAAGAAAAATTTTTCTCATGATGATGGTTGTCCTTAGGATTATTCTTCTTTATTATTGATTTTCCAAATGAAATCGCCTGGTTCTCCTTTTTCTAATTCTAATGGTGCCCGCCTTGTTCTTTTTCTTGTTGGATTCTCGGTGTTAGTAGCAGCTGGGACTTTTTGGAACTATTCGAGATATGTTTTTTCAACAAATCATGCCGTTGTTGTAAAATCCAGCGGATGTGTGAGAGCTTCCTTTCCGCCATCGATCACGGCCAAATTGCATCCGCATCAATATGCCAAAGTAACTTTAGCAAGTGTTCCAGGAACCGCATTGCAGGCCGAGGTCGTGACGGTTGTGAAAGGATCTGTGCTTTTGCAGTTGCTAGAAAAACAAAACGCACTTTCTCCAGGAGAAGCTTGCGAGGTGACCATTGATACGACGGTTCCTGCTGATTCGAAGTAGGTGGAGCTTGGAGGCACAGTCGACATCGTAAAAATTTGATAACAATTTTGTGAACAGGAGAAGTAAAGGGTAAAGAGTCAAGAGTATTTTTTGATCGGAAATAAAATCAACATTTCGAAAACAATTGCTTAATCCGAAAGGCATAAAAAATACTTATAGAATGGTATTAGATTGATAGCGTCAGCTACTCTTCACCCTTTACTCTTGACTTGTCTGTAATTGCTTTATCTCTCAAACAAAATAAATGTCTATTTTCAATAACCGCTCACTTTGGAATAAAGTCCTTGCTCTTCTGACCGGGTTGGCCATGGCGCTTCCTTTCTTGGGCCTGAATCCAGTATGGGTGCGTCACCTGGGATGGATCCCTTTTTTTGCAATGACTCCGCTTGCATGGGTGCTTTTTTATCGCCCGCTAACAGCATCTCCGTGGGCGCGCGCGCGCGCGGCTTTTTTTCTGGGATGGATCGCAGGAGTTGTTTTTTTTGGAACAACACTTTTTTGGATTTCGTCTGTCGCGTGGGAAGGGGTTGCGCTCTTGCCGCCATTTTTGGCGCTCTATTTTGGTTGTTGGTCGCTCTTTGTCGTCATGGTGGTGAGGCCGCTCTTTTTTTCGGATGAGGAAGGAAAAAATAATTCTTCATGGCGTTCTCTTGGGGCCATCTTGCTCAGCGCTGCAGGCTGGGTTGGGCTGGAGTGGCTGAGGGGAACTTTGTTCACTGGCTTTGGATGGAATAGTTTTGGAGTTTCTTTTTATCAACATATTTCCCTGATTCAATTTGTTGATATCACCGGAGTCCCTGGCCTCTCCTTCCTCGGAGTCATGACGGGATGTATGACGGCGGTTGCTATGGAAAGGCATCGTCGTAGGAAAAACATAGAACCTTTGACAAGAAGTCCATTGCGACTTCATGGAGATGTTGCGCTCGTGTTGTTTTTAGTCATAGCCGCTTTGATCTACGGAGCAGGGGAATTGTCGGCTCCTCTTCCCCCTCAGGAGTGGCTTTCAGTCGCAGCCGTGCAGGGAAACATTCCACAAAATCAGAAGTATGACTTCGCTTTTGAAGAAGAGATCATGAATGTTTATGAAAAAGAGACGCGGTTGGCCTTGCAGGCCCATCCCGATTTGGTGGTCTGGCCGGAAGCCGCAACGCCGCGTCCGTTATTGAATGATGAAAAGATTTTTTCTCAAGTGAGCCGGCTCGTTCAAGATGGGCATGCAGACTTGCTCACGGGATCTGATTTTCATGATGAAAAAAATCCTTCCTGTTATTATAACGCTGCCATCTTGCTCAGTTCCTTCAACAAAGTGCCTCAGGTCTATGCCAAAATCCATTTGGTTCCGTTTGGAGAATATATTCCTTTTCGAAAAACATTTCCTCTTTTTGAGTGGATTATCGGAGATCGTGTCCCTGGAGATTTTAATACAGGTCCAGGGCCAAAGGTTTTACAATTGTCAACCAAGGCTATTGGCATTGCTCCCTTGATCTGTTTTGAAGATACGCTGGGTGATTTGGTTCGGCGTTTTGCACTGCAACGAGCCCAGCTCCTCATTACGCTGACCAATGATGGATGGTTCGGTCATACCGTGGCTTCGCGACAACATGCAATGAATGCACTCTTTCGTGCAGCTGAAACAAAACTTCCCCTCCTGCGTGTTGCGAACACAGGGGTAACCTGTGTGATCGATCGCCACGGCCGCATGACGCAAGTGTTGCGCGATGCTGATGGGAAAACGTTTCTAGAAGGAGTGCTCTTTAGCGAGGTCTCCGTGCCGCTTGATCCGGCGACAACATTTTATACGCGGCATGGAGATTGGTTTTCTTATGCTTGTTTGGGAGTGATGATGGTGGGGATCCTCTGGAATCTTGCTTGTCCAAAGAAAAAGTTTTGATAGCTTTTTTAATTACTATGGCTGGATTTCAATATTGGAAAGATGATGGCTTTTGGATTGGTTTCCTCGATGAATGGTCTGATTACGTTACTCAGGGAACTTCGTTAGAAGATCTCAAAGAACATCTCAAAGATCTCTTTAAAGATCTTTCTTTGGGAAAAATACCTGAGGCGCGACGTCATGCAGAACTAGAATTAGCATGAAGCGAGCCGACCTCATTCGGGAAATTGAGAAAGATGGAGCTGTCTTTATTAGGCATGGAGGAAGTGATGATTGGTATAGGAACCCAATTACAGGGATGAGCTAGCCGGTACCTCGCCATCTTGAAATCAATGAATATCTAGCAAAAAATATTATTCGTAAGCTCTCATCATTAAAATAACAGGAAGCCCTCGGTCAAAGTCATAATAAGCTGATGGATAAATAATCTTTTAGAAAAAGATAAACGTATTTCGATCGTTGTTGTAAAAAAGTTTGATGAATTTTACAACAGATCTTCAAGAAGCAAATGTTTTAAATCGAAGAGTCATTGATGAAGAGGGAGCCGAGCGAGCGAGATTTGATGAGCTTCTGCGAACTAGAGCATTTTCAAAAAAGTTATAGCCGCGCATTGCGGCGTCACTCCGGTGCTCGCGTCCTCGAGTATTATACCATCTCCCTAAAATAACTGGACCATCTGACTTGTTATTTTGGCGCTGAGCTTCGTTGTCAGATCTGGCGTTATGTTCGCATAGCGCTGCACTCTTCCGCCTTGCTCAACAC
>JAPLTJ010000074.1 GCA_026398175.1 Verrucomicrobiia bacterium
CATCTAATTCTTCCTTGCCTGCTCGCTTTCCTGTTCCTACCCTCAAGTCTAACCTAACAAAAAGTAACACACCTTTGAGTAACCCATAATGCTAGCTTTTCAGAGCAGAGTGTTGCACTTCACTTTTGAAACGGCGTTTTAAAAATTGTTATAACTTTCTAATCGAAATAACAACTCTGTCTTTGCATTGATGATCGGCAAGAACGTCTTCAATGATCTCCCAACTTCGTGTTGTTCCGAGGGCATTCCAGCTAGTGAGACCTGCTGCTGCAATCACAAACTTCCATAACGTCCAAGCACGCGCGCGTGTCCATGTGGCAGCATCAAATGGAAACATCGAACGAAAAAGTTCACGACTCTCACCTTGAAACAAAGTCCAAGTAATTGTTAGATCACACGCTGGATCACCAATTGTTAGCTGACCAAAATCGATCACGGCATTCAATTTGTTTTCTCGAACTAGCAGATTAGTCGGACTTACATCACCATGAACCCAAACAGGAGCCTCTTGCCATACCGTTGCCAGCGCTGCTTCCCAAATTTTGGTTGCAACATCAACATCAATTTTCCCTTTTAAAATATCGAGAGCTCGTCGCAGTTGAGCATCATAATTTGCGAGCGTTCCACCGCGATAAAAACTCTGCGGGCCTGCAAGCGGCCCACCAGCAGCATCAATGCGTTGGAGCGCGAGCAAAAACTCAGCGAGACTCTTTGCAAGATCAGACAAATTTTCTATCGGAGCTGATGTAGCAGGCTCGCCCTCAAGCCATCGATAAATGGACCATCGCCAAGAATAATTATCCGCAGACTCTCCCATTGCCACAGGAACTGGAATACGAAGAGGCAGAAAAGGCGCGAGCTTGGGCAACCAGCGATGTTCCTTTTCGACTTGTTGCGCATACCTCTCAGCACTCGGCAGACGCACGAGCATCTGTTCTCCTAGGCGAAAAGTCCTATTGTCCCATCCTTGATCTGCGACCGCTTGAATAGAAAGATTTTTCCATTGAGGAAATTGAGTCGCTACTAAGCGATGTGCCAATTTCCCATCGATTCTGATTTTATTCATAGAGATGATCTCCCTATATCAGAATATTTTATCTTCTAGTCAAAAAGATCGTCACGCCTGCAATCGCCAAGGCCCCGAGACCCGCATAAAACCAAACGAGGAAAGTGTCGCTCACGAGCGATCCACTCGTCATCGGTTGACGGAAATTGGTACGGCCTGCTGTTTTTCCTTTGCGCAAGAAGCCATCATAGTGCCGTTGCAGTAAGAAAGTTTCCACCTGACGCATCGTATCGAGCGTCACACCAACGATAATAAGAAGTCCTGTGCCACCAAAAAATTGAGCCGCCATGTAAGGCACTTGCAAGCCACGACTCATCAGCTGTGGCAAAATGGCAATGATGACCAAAAAGAAAGCTCCAGCAAACGTGAGGCGGCTCATCGTATAATCCAAAAACTCTGCAGTTGGTTTTCCGGGACGAATACCAGGAATGAAGCCACCATTTTTTTTGAGGTCATCTGAAATCTGCGCCGGTTGAAATTGCGTTGCTACCCAAAAATAGCTGAACGAAAAAATCAAGATGCCATAAAGAACATAGTGGGGCCAGCCGAGCGTTAAGGCTGAAGCGAGCTCTTGAGCCCAAGCTTTTCCAGGAAAAGCCATGTTTAAAATGGTGGAAGGAAAAAGCAAAATAGCTTGCGCAAAAATGATTGGCATCACACCTGCATAGTTGACTTTGAGTGGCATGTATTGTGTTTGGCCACCATAAACTTTACGTCCAACAACACGCTTTGCATATTGAATACTAATTTTACGTTGTGCCTGCGTTACGGCGATAACAGAGGAAATAACGATCAAGAAAAAAGCGCAGAGAATGACGAGAACAATCGGATTCACTGCTGCAGCTTCGCCGCCTGATGGAACAAAAGTTCTCCAAGCCTGAACAAGTCCTGCTGGCATTTGCGCTAAAATACCAACGGTGATGATAATTGAAATTCCATTTCCGATACCACGTTCGGTAATTTGATCTCCGAGCCACATGAGGAACATCGTTCCTGCCGTCATCGTGATGACAGTAATTAAGCGAAAAGCAATGCCAGGATCACCCACTAGCGGCACTCCGAGGCGTGCGATCGTATCAGCAATACCGGGAAGAAAGGGATTGGATTGAGGGCTTTCAAAAGAAAGGGCCAAGAGCCATCCTTGAAAAAGGCAAAGTAAAATCGTCGTGTAGCGAGTGTATTGAGAAATTTTTTGACGGCCGCCATCTTCGCGAGCCAATTTTCCAAGCTGGGGAATGACGGCCCCTAAAAGTTGCAACATGATCGAAGCACTAATGTAGGGCATGATTCCCAAAGAAAAAATCGCGCAGTTGCTGAGGGCGCCACCACCAAAAAGATTGAACATCGAAGCAATACCGCCCCCGACTTTGGCATCAGCAACATTGAGGAACCATTGACGCAAGACCTGTGCATTGACGCCAGGGGTTGTAACCACTGCTCCTAACCGCATGATCACAACCATGCCGAGAGTGAAAAGAGCTCGAGCGCGGAGTTCAGGAATTTTGAGCGTATTGGCAAATGCAGAAATCATAAAAAGAAGGAAGAGGAATTAACCACAAAGAACGCAAAGATCACAAAGAAAACTTTTCTTTTTGTGCCCTTTGCGTTCTTTGCTTTTAATTATTTTTAGCTTTGCGTTTTCTTAGCAGTAAGTTTTGTCCGGCGAGAAAGACGTTCGCGAGGTTCACGCTCGACTCCTTTTGGAGTACGGGCTGTCATCTCAACTTTAGCTGGACGAAGAACCAGAGTGCCTCCTGCTTTTTCAAATTTCTCACGAGCAACGGCACTAGCTTTATCGACCTCGAGGGTCAATGCCTTCGTGATTTCCCCACGAGCAAGAAGTTTGATCCCATCATTGCGTCCATTAACAAGCCCAGTTGAACGAAGCACTGCTTCATCAATTTTAGCACCTGCTTCAAAACGAGCTTCGAGTGTGTCGAGATTAATGACTGCAAAAATTGGTTTGAAGTTTGCATTGTTAAAACCTCTTTTAGGAAGACGACGATTGAGTGGCATCTGGCCACCTTCAAATCCTAAACGAATACTGCCGCCAGAACGAGCTTTTTGCCCCTTATGGCCACGACCGGAAGTTTTACCATGGCCGGAGCTTTCACCGCAACCAAGACGCTTGCGACGATGCTTGGCACCAGGACGAGGAGAGAGTTGATGTAGTCTCATAAAAATATTTATACTGTGCGTTCTTTTTTGGTGATTGTTTTACCACGCATTCTGAAAATTTCTTCGCGAGAACGAAGTTGTTTAAGTGCATCAATAGTGGCATGAACAACGTTAGCATGATTATTTGATCCGAGTGATTTTGCTAAAACATCGCGAACACCAGCAGCTTCAATGACAGCACGAACGCCACCGCCAGCGATCACTCCCGTACCAGGAGAAGCAGGACGCAACAAGACACGGCCACCGCCATGTTGACCAATGACTTCATGGGGGATAGTGGCTTCTCCAATAGAGACAGAAACCATTGACTTGCCGGCTGCATCAGAAGCTTTGCGAATAGCCTCGCTCACTTCATTGGCTTTTCCAAAGCCGACGCCTACCTTGCCCTTCATATTGCCAGTGACAATGAGTGCGCTAAAACTAAAACGACGACCACCTTTGACAACCTTGGCACAACGATTGATGAAGACGACTTTTTCGACTGTTTCTTTGGGAGTCGCCGCTTCATTACCAGCGTCGCGACGAGAGTTACGTTTATTGGGTTTCTCTAACATAATAATTAAAATTCAAATCCATTTTCACGAGCTGCATCAGCTAGCGCTTTGACTTTGCCGTGATAGCTAAAACCACCACGATCAAAGACAACTTTTTTGACATTCTTTTTGAGGCCTCGTTCAGCAATGAGCTGACCGATTTTGATAGAAGTTGCAACATTAGGACGGATGTCTTCTTGTTTACGAAACTCTTTCTCTGTTGTGTTGACGCTTGCTAGCGTTACGCCAGTCTGATCATCAATCACCTGAGCGGTAATGTGGCGACCTGAAAAGTGAATCGAAAGCCGAGGACGTTCAGCAGTTCCTGTAACTTTTTTACGAAGGCGGGTATGCCGCATTTTACGTGGTGAAGTGTGAGCCATAGTAAGAAACAAATAGATGAGCGAATATTATTGAACAGTTTTTCCTTCCTTGCGACGCACTTGCTCGCCAGCGTAGCGAATCCCCTTGCCTTTGTACGGCTCTGGTGGGTAGTACGCCCGAATATCAGCAGCAACTTGTCCAACAAGGTGTTTGTCAATTCCTTCAATGCTGATTTTCGTGTTGTCAGTAACAGCGATTTTAATGCCTTCAGGAATATCAAAAAGAATAGGGTGAGAGTAACCAATCGAAAGATCCAATTGGTTTCCTTTGAGTGTTGCACGGAAACCGACACCTTGAATCTCCAAGTCACGACGGAATCCTTGATGGACTCCAGTAACCATGTTGTTGATCAAAGCACGCGCTAAACCATGAAGAGCTCGAGTAGACCGTTCTTCATTTTCGCGCTCCACGCGAAGGACTAGTCCTTCAACATGAACTTTAATAGCTTTAGGAAGCTGCCAAGAAAGTTTTCCCTTGGGGCCTTCCACTGCAATGGTTCCATCAGCAGCCAAATCGATTTTGACTTTTTCTGGAAGAGTGACTGGAGTTTTTCCGATACGTGACATGAAAAGAGAAAGTTTAAAATTACCAAACGTAGGCGAGAATTTCCCCGCCAATTTTTTGACGGCGTGCTTCATGGCCGGTCATGACTCCCCGCGAGGTGGAGAGAACTGCAATTCCCATACCACCGAGGACCCGAGGAATTTCCTCGCTTCCAACATAACGGCGAAGGCCAGGACGACTGATACGGCGAAGGCCCACAATTGCAGAAGCTTTTCCGACATAGCGTAGGGAAACCTTTAATCGTGGATGGGTTTCAGTGTTATCCAATTCGTAGTCGGTAATATAGCCCTCTTTTTTTAAGATAGCAACAATATCACTCTTTATTTTGGAATAAGGAGCAAAAAAATCTTTTTTATTAACTTGCATAGCATTGCGAATGCGCGTGAGCAAATCAGCAATAGGGTCGGTAAGAGCACTCATGTTTCAGTTATCAGCGTTAGTCAGCGTTAAGCAGGTGCGACTTCTTCAGTCGCAGTGGAAGTTTCCGTTTGTTTCTTAGCATTACGACCTGTAAAAGGCATACCTAGCTCCATAAGGAGATCTTTAGCCTCTTGGTCATTATTTGTTGAAGTGACAATCGTGATATCAAAGCCAATGTTACGTTTAATCTTATCGAGCTCCACTTCAGGGAAGATCGATTGCTCTGAAACACCTAAGGTGTAATTACCATTACCATCAAAAGCTTTTGCTGAGACGCCGCGAAAATCTCTAATGCGAGGAAGGGACATCTTGAGAAAACGCTCTAAGAATTCATACATGATGCGGCCACGTAGCGTCACTTTAGCGCCAATCGCTTGTCCTGCACGAAGTTTGAAATTAGAGATGCTTTTCTTCGCAATTGTTTCAACGGGAGCTTGCCCTGTGATTAAGGCAAGTTCGTCCTTGGCAATTTCAAGTGCTTGCTTCACGTCTTGAGCGGATGCAATCGATGTGTTAATAACGACCTTCACCAATTTAGGGACTTGGTGTTTGTTTTTATAGCCACGCTTTTTTTGAAGCGCTGGGACTACCCGGTTGTGGTAATCAGTAAAAAGTTCTGCTGCTTGTTGCATAATATCTTATTCTTCTTGATGAGAAGCGGAGGCTTTTTTAGTCCGCGTTGTCTTCTTTTTCGGCGTTTCTGCTGTTTCAGCTTTAACTTTTTTAGCGCTCTTTTTCGAAGAGCTCTTTGCTGCTACAGCTTCAATTAATTTAACATTGGAAATATGAATAGGCCCTTCCTTTTCAATAATTTCTCCCTGAGGGCGATCTTGCGAACGACCAAGATGTTTCTTGATCATGCGAACACCCTCAATAAAAATCTGATCTTTTTCGCGAAGAACGCGAAGGATCTTGCCTTGAGCACCGCGATGGTTCCCGGCTATCACCTTAACGATATCGCCTGTGTTTACGTGAGTCTTAATCATAGTGGAAAAATACGGCAAAAATTATAGAACCTCTGGAGCGAGGGAAACGATTTTCATGAAGTTTTTCTCACGCAATTCGCGTGAGACAGGACCAAAAATACGAGTGCCACGAGGGTTTTTATCTTTATCGATAATCACAATCGCATTCGCATCAAAACGAAGGTAAGAGCCATCTGGACGGCGGACTGGGTGACGGGTACGAACGATGACCGCACGTACAACTTCCCCTTTTTTGACAGTACCACCGGTAGTTGCCTCCTTGACGTTAGCAGTAATAATATCACCAACGTGAGCACAGAGAGTTTTTTTTCCGATAACACCAATCATGGTGGCCATGCGGGCACCAGTATTATCGGCAACTTTGAGACGAGAACGTATGTAAATCATGATCGTGGAAACGTAAAATTAATGCTGCGCAACTTGTTTGATGATCTCGATGAGACGCCAGCGCTTGAGCTTGCTCAAAGGTCTTGTCTCCATGATGGCAACACGATCACCAACTTTGGCTTCATTGTTTTCATCATGAACATGAAATTTTTTAACTTGCTTGATGATTTTTCCAAAACGAGGATGAGGCACACGGGTCACTGTTTTAACAATGACAGTCTTATCCATCTTCGTAGAAATGACTTCACCGGAGCGAGTCTTGCGCTGGCTGCGCTCTTGAGTTGTGTTAGCGGAAGCGTTCATCAGTAAATCTATTTCTGGGTTGTCTTTTGAGTCAGGATGGTTTGGAGACGAGCGATCTGACGACGCGCCACTCGCACTAAATGCGACTTCTCCAATTGTCCAGCTTGTTGCTGGAGACGATAATGAAAAATCTCCTGACGCAATTCTTTTGTTTTTGCGGCAAGTTCTTTAGGAGTTAATTCTTTGATTTCAGTGATAGTCATAGGTCAATCAATTATGCTGCAGAGGAAGAAGCAACTGCGTGGTGACGTGTTACAAACTTCGTACGAATCGGAAGTTTGTTGGCAGCAAGCCGTAAGGACTCTCTTGCCACAGATTCAGGAACACCGTCCAATTCAAAAAGAATGTTGCCGGGACGCACGGTAGCAACCCAATATTCAGGTTGACCCTTACCTTTACCCATTCTGGTTTCTGGAGGACGAGCTGTCACAGATTTGTCAGGGAAGATACGAATCCAAAGCTTGCCTTTTCGTTTCATGTTACGAGTTAATGCGACACGAGCAGCCTCGATCTGAGTGTTGGTGATCCAAGCACGGTCGAGAGTTTGTAATCCAAACTCACCGAAATCGATCTTCAAATTACGAGAAGCAATGCCCTTGCGGCTTCCGCGCTGGGTCTTACGATACTTAACTCTTTTTGGTAATAAAGGCATAACTTAATTTAAAGGTAAACTTGATTTTAAAATTTGACTTAGGCGGCATTAGGTGCCGCTTGACGTGCATCGGTAGGTTCTGATTTTTTGCAAATCCAACATTTGATTCCGATTTTGCCAGCCATAGTATCAGCTTCTGCAAATCCGTAATCGATGTTCTTGCGAAGAGTGTGCAGTGGAATTGTTCCAGCTCGCACAATTTCTGTACGAGCAATTTCACTACCTCCTAAACGACCAGAAGCACGAATCTTGATGCCTTCTGCACCGAGATCCATGGCAAGCTGCATCGCCTTCTTCATAGCACGACGAAATCCAATACGACGTTCTAATTGATTAGCGACACTTTCTGCTACGAGTGTAGCGTCCAGCTCAGGTTGCTTTACCTCAACGATGTCAACCTTAGCTTGCTTGCCACCTGCAAGTAAAGAAATTTCTTGTGTCATGTTCTCAATCTCAGAACCTTTTCGTCCAATGACGATACCAGGACGAGCCGTAACAATTGTTACACGAACGCTGTTCCAAGCCCGCTCAATAATGATGCGAGAGACAGCCGCTGATTTTAATTTTTTCTTTAGCGTCGTACGAATCTTGGTATCAGCATGAAGGAATTCTGCGAATTCTTTTTCAGAGGCATACCAACGCGAGCCCCAATCACGAGTGAGTGGAAGTCGGAATCCAATGGGGTTGACTTTTTGTCCCATAATTTAAAAAGTTGAAAGGTTGAGAAGTTAAAAAGTTAAAATGCTACTCAGCTGTTGGCTCAGGAGTTACCTCTGGAGCTATTTCAGCTGTTTCTGTTTTTTCGGAAGAAGTTTTCTTTTTCGTTTTAGAAGTCGTTTTTTTCTTGCCCTTGGTGTCGGCACGATCAGCGCGAGTTATAATAGGAATCTCATCCGTTAACACAATGCGAATATGGCTTGTCCGTTTACGGATCGGGCTAGCACTACCGCGTGCTCTAGCCATAATCCGATTGAGTGTCGGAGCTTCCCCTATGACAGCTTCTTTAATAACAAGAACTTCAGGACGAATGTTGTTGTTTTGCTCAGCATTAGCAATGGCGCTCTTAAGCGTCTTGGCAATAAGCGGAGCAGCTTTTTTGGGAATGAATTTCAGCTTAGCAAGCGCCTCCACAGCAGGAAGACCTTGAATCTCTCGTGTGACTTCACGAGCCTTAAAAGGAGAAATTTTAGCGTAACGATAAATGGAGAGGACTTGCATGTTACAAAATTACTTAGTGACTTTTGCCGTGTGTGAACCGTGTTTCTTAAAGACACGGGTTGGAGAAAATTCCCCTAACTTGTGACCAACCATGTTTTCTGTAACGAAAACAGGAATGAAGGAACGTCCGTTATGAACGTTGAAAGTGTGCCCAACAAAATCAGGAGTGATCGTGGAGCGGCGAGACCAAGTTTTAATTGGTTTTTTGAGATTCGTATCATTGAGCTTATCGATTTTCTCGAGAAGCTTCCATTCAACGAAAGGACCTTTTTTTAGTGAACGAGCCATAGGAAATTATTTCTTTTTACGACGTTGAACAATGAATTTATCAGAAGCTTTGCGCTTTTGACGGGTTTTAAATCCTTTGGAAAGCTGACCCCACGGACTCATCGGATGATGACGTCCGCCACCACCCTTGCTCTTTCCTTGTCCTCCACCCATCGGGTGATCAACAGGGTTCATCGCCATACCACGTGTTTGTGGGCGAACTCCGAGCCAACGGCTGCGACCAGCTTTACCACTAGAAACATTCATGTGCTCGACATTGCCAACTTGACCAATCGTCGCGTAGCACTCTTCGTTAATCTTACGCAATTCTCCAGAAGCCATCTTTACAAGAGCATAACCAGCTTCACGGTTACTAAGAACAGCTTGAGAACCAGCGCTGCGAACAATTTGCCCTCCACGACCTGGAGTCAGTTCAATATTGTGGAGCACTGAACCAAGTGGAATACTCTTCAAAGGAAGAGCATTGCCCAATGAAGGGTCAACTTGCGCTCCTGCAGCAACTTTTGTTCCAACAGTAATCCCTACAGGCGCTATGATGTAAGCTTTTTCTCCATCTGGATATTGGAGAAGGCAGATACGCGCACTGCGGTTTGGATCATATTCGATCGCGATAACTTCAGCTGCTACATCACGACGAGAGCGTTTGAAATCGATTATCCGATACCGTTTTTTGTGGCCACCACCACGATGACGTGATGTCTTGCGTCCACGGTTATTCCGGCCACCGGTACGAGGCTTGATTTCAGTCAGCGATTTTTCAGGCGCGCTCTTCGTTATTTCTTCAAACGAAGGAAGCGCCATGAAACGCTGTGAAGGAGTGAGAGGTCTAAAAGTCTTAAGGGCCATACGAAAAGATTAGGTTACGCAATATCAATTTTATCGCCAGGAGCTAGGCTCACAATGGCTTTTTTCCAGTGAGCACGGCGACCAAAGTCAGCACGACGCTCTCTTTTTTTCTTACCGGCATATTGCATCGTGCGTACCGACAGAACACGCTTTTTAAAAAGTTGTTCAACAGCTTTTTTGATTTCGATCTTGTTAGCAGCGGTATCAACACGAAAAACATATTGATTTAGCTTTTCGGAAAGCAAGCTAGCTTTTTCACTGATGTGAACTTTACGAACGATGTGAGTGGCTTCCTTCATGATGCGAGACGTTGTCCAAGAGCCGAGAGGGCCTCTTGAGTGATGATGATTTTATCGAAAGCAAGGAGGTTTTCGGTGTTCACTTCAGCAGCACTCATGAGGAGAGTGCGCTGAACATTGCGAGCACTGAGAAAAGTGTTTTTTGAGAAAGTTGGAGCAATCACCAGTGTGCTCTTAGCACCACCAGTCAACTTGGCCAAGAGTTCCACAAATTGCTTGGTGTTAATCTCTGTAACTTCAAAAGAAGGAACAGCAAAAACGTCATCAGCAAGTACACGAGCACTGAACGCCTTGCGGAAGGCAAGTTTCTTCACGCCCTTTGTGGTGTTCTTCGCATAAGAACGAGGATGAGGTCCATGAGAGACACCTCCTCCAACCCAAACAGGAGAACTAGCATAGCCTGCACGAGCGCGACCTGTTCCTTTTTGTTTCCATGGCTTTTTGCCAGAAAGATTGACGGTTGCTTTTGTTTTGACACAAGCAGTTCCACTGCGGCGGTTAGCCCTCATGGCGACCACGACATCATGAACGGCTTGCGTTCCCTTGCCGCTTTCGATGATTTCAATGCTAGCTTTTTTAGCCAGCTCTAAAGTTAATAATTGTGCTTTCATGTTCTATCGTTGAGCGCTGAGGTTAAGCTCCTTTTTTTGGGGCCGCTTTTTTCTTAGCCGGACGCACCATGATGTAAGTTCCTTTTGCGCCAGGGACAGCACCACTAATGAGGATGACACCATCTGCTTCGCGCACTTGAACAATTTCAAGATTCTGTGTTGTGATTCGTGTATGACCCATGTGACCAGGCATACCCATATTTTTCCAAACACGGCCTGGAGTCAGACGATTTCCGATAGCACCATTACGACGATGCATCATCGAGCCGTGCGTCTCTGGCTGACCAGCAAATTTAAAACGACGAACAACACCTTGAAAACCTTTGCCTTTGGAAGTGGCAATGACGTCAACGAATTGGCCGTCTTGAAAATTATTAAGCGCCCAAACCCCTAGCTCAGGAGCTACCGCTCCTTCTGCAAGGCGAAACTCACGTTGAAAACGTTTTGGGGCCGATCCGGCTTTCTTAAAATGACCGAGTTGAGCTTTTGTGGAGCGATGCTCTTTCTGGACATCATATCCGAGCTGAACAGCATCATACCCATCTTTGGCCTTGTTTTTGACCTGCAAGACGTGATTGTCGCGAACATCCACTACCGTGACTGCACGGACAACACCCTTCGCGTCATAAACGCGAGTCATGCCAATTTTTTTTCCGAGAATTCCGAGTGCCATAACAAATATGAATATTTAGATTTTAATAGAGATGTCGACTCCTGCAGGAAGATTGAGCTTCCGAAGTTCATCAACGGTCTTTGCTGTAGGCTCAACGATATCGAGCAAGCGTTTGTGAGTTCTGATTTCAAATTGATCCATCGACTTTTTGTCAACGTGAGGAGAGCGATTCACCGTGAATTTTTCAATGTGTGTAGGAAGAGGGATCGGTCCAAGAACCTTGGATCCGGTGCGCTTCGCTGTCTCGACAATTTCCAATGCGGAAATATCAAGAAGGCGAAAATCAAAACCTTTAAGTCGAATGCGAATACGATGTCCAGCAGCCATAGTAAATGATAATTAAGATTAAGATTTTTGATCGAGAACGGCTGCCAGAACTTGCGCTGGCACTTGTTCAAAGTGAGAAGGTTCCATAGAATAAGCAGCACGCCCCTTGGAAAGAGAACGGATTGCCGTTGCATAACCGAACATTTCGGCTAGAGGCACTTCGGCATTAACGCTAGTGCTGACTGTTTTTGTTTCAATAGACATGATTTTTCCGCGACGGCGATTAAGATCGCCCATGATATCGCCTTGATACTCTTCAGGAGTAATCGCTTCGACTTTCATCATCGGCTCTAGCAGAATCGGCTTCGCGCTCTTAAGTGCATCCTTGAGAGAAAAGATTGCTGCCATTTTAAAAGCAAGCTCATTGGAATCAACGTCGTGATAGGATCCGTCAGTGATATCGATATGAAGGTCGATAACAGGATATCCGCCAACAACACCATTAAGCGTTGCCTCATTGAGACCTTTGATGACCGCAGGAATATATTCTTTTGGAATCGTTCCACCAACGACTTTGTTTTCAATCGTGATTCCTTTTCCGCGCTCGTTAGGAGTGATCTTAATGACGACATGTCCATACTGACCACGACCACCTGATTGTTTCACAAGCTTGCCCTCTCCTTCAGCAGACATAAGGACGGTTTCTTTGTAAGCAATCTGCGGCTTGCCGGAAGCAGCATCAACTTTAAATTCACGCAACATACGATCGCGAATAATTTCAAGGTGCAATTCACCCATTCCAGCGATGATTGTCTGACCTGTATCTTCATTAGTGAAGACGCGGAACGTTGGATCTTCTTCAGCAAGGCGTTGAAGAGCAATACCCATCTTTTCTTGATCAGCCTTTGTCTTCGGCTCGATCGACATTGAAATAACAGGGTCAGGGAAAGATGGTGGCTCTAACAAAATTGCATGATCTTCATCACAGAGGGTATCACCAGTGGTGATGTTTCTGATCCCGACGATCGCAGCAATATCACCGGAGTAACAGGTATCGATGTCTTGACGTTTGTCAGCCTGAATTTGAATCAGACGGCTAATACGCTCACGTTTGTTAGTGCGAGGATTATAGACCGTATCTCCCTTACTCAATTTACCGGAATAAACGCGGAAGAAAACGAGTTTTCCAACGAAAGGATCACTCCAAAGCTTGAAAGCAAGGGAACAGAAAGGTTCAGAATCGTTCGTTACCGCCAACTTCTCAGCATGAGTGTCAGGATCCATTCCTTTGGCAGGCTCGATATCAACAGGACTTGGAAGATAGTCAACAACGGCATCCACGAGGTATTGAACCCCTTTGTTTTTAAAAGCAGAACCACCAGCAACAGGAACAAAACGATTAGCAATGGTTTGACGACGGATCGCGTTTTTTAGATCTTCTTTCGTCACTGGCTTTTCTTCCAAGAAGAGATTTCCGATCTCTTCATCAAGATCCATCATTTGATTGATCAAATCATTGTAGGCAGCCTTGGTCATATCGACACATTCAGCTGGAACGTCCTCGATCGTGTAAGTCGATCCCATGCTACTGTCATCAGCGTAGAGAACTATTTTATGGTTTACGACGTCGATTTGACCACGCAAGTTATCTTCAGATCCAAGCGGGATTAAAATCGGCCAAGCATTAGCGCCAAGCTTCGTCCGCATATCATTAACGGCATTGGCAAAATTAGCACCCGTGCGATCCATCTTATTAACGAAAGCAATACGAGGCACACCATATTTGTTAGCTTGACGCCAGACTGTTTCGGATTGCGGTTGAACACCAGCAACACCGCAGAACACTGCAATCGCACCATCGAGCACGCGAAGCGAACGCTCCACTTCAGCAGTAAAATCAACGTGACCAGGAGTGTCAATGATGTTAACGCGCTGTTCAATATCAGGAAAAAGTTTAACGATATCTTTTTCGACACGTTGTTTCCAGCTACAGGTCGTAGCAGCAGAGGTAATCGTGATGCCACGCTCTCTCTCTTGCTCCATCCAGTCAGTAACGGTTGTTCCTTCGTGAACTTCACCAATTTTGTGAATCATTCCTGTGTAGAAAAGAACACGTTCCGTCAATGTGGTCTTACCAGCATCGATGTGAGCACAAATTCCAATATTGCGCGTTCTTTCCAAGAGGAAAGCGCGGTCCGGAGAATTCGGATTGGAAGAAGGGGTCTTAGACATAAAAACTGAAATCAATAAAAATTAAACGTACCGTTTGGACTACCAGCGGAAGTGAGCAAAAGCTCGGTTTGCTTGAGCCATTTTGTGAAGATCGTCCCGCTTTTTAATAGCAGCGCCTTGTCCAGCAGCAGCATCTTTGAGCTCGTTTGCTAAAGCCTTAGCCATCGGAATTCCTTTGCGCTTCGCTGCAAAAGTGACAAGCCAGCGCATGGCTAATGCGAGAGAGCGGTCCATAGCCACTTCCATAGGAACTTGATAAGTTGCACCACCAACACGACGACTCTTCACTTCAAGACGAGGGCGAATGTTTTCGATGGCCTTGGTAAGCACATCTAAAGGATCGACCACTTCAGCTCCCGAGCGGGTTGTTTCAATAGCGGTATAAACGATTTTTTCAGCAATCGACCGTTTCCCGTCACGCATCACCGAGGTAATAAGACGCGCAACCAATGGATTGGCATAGCGAAGGTCTTGTTTAACTTCTTTATGGATGACGCGTTTACGGCGGGACATAGTAAATTAGGAGTTCAGGTTACAGGCTTTAGGAAATTTTTTTACTTCTTTTTCTTGACGGCTGTTTTTTCTTCAGCGCCAGGTTTAGGACGTTTAGCTCCATATTTAGAGCGACTGCGACGGCGGCCATCAACACCAAGACTATCGAGCGTTCCGCGGACGATATGATAGCGAACACCCGGAAGATCTTTCACACGTCCCCCACGCACGAGCACAATGGAGTGCTCTTGGAGGTTGTGACCTTCTCCAGGAATATAAGCGATCACTTCTTGTCCATTCGTCAAACGAACCTTCGCAACTTTGCGCAATGCAGAGTTAGGTTTCTTTGGCGTCCGGGTCATCACTTGAACGCAAACGCCACGACGCTGCGGACAATTAACAAGCGCGGGTGATTTTGATTTCACCACAGCCTTGCGGCGTCCCTTTCGTACGAGTTGATTGATAGTCGGCATAATATTGATGAGGTCTCGCGCTTCTCCTCCTCTTGTTTTCAAGAGATTTTAAAGATTGCGCCTTCGTGCTCATGAATTACTTCATGAAAGACCGGACGGGTGAATATAGACAAATAACATAATGGTGCAAGAAGAAAGTGTAGTTTTTTGAATTTTTTTATTATAAAGCAAATCAATGCATTTCAATTCCCCTTTCTTTCGCGTCCTCACTTATTTGTCTCGTTACCCCTGGTTGGCCCTAGGAACCATTCTCTGTGCCGTTACAAGCACCGTGATGGTAGCAGCTTTCCCTGCGGTAACAGAGCGCATTATTGATAGCGTCCTTAAGCAAGGGCACGCCGATCAATTCCTCCCTCTAATGACTTTAGGCCTCACCGCTTTTTTTCTGCAAGATGTACTCAATAGCCTGCGCATCTTCCTGAACAATCATTTTGAACAGCGTGTTATTTTTGATTTGCGAAGCGATCTCTACCGCCACATTCAGCTCCTGCCACTCTCTTGGTTTGATCAACATACGACGGGCGATATCATGACTCGCTTGATGGAAGATGTCACCGCTCTTGAACGGGCACTTATTGACGGCATCGAGCAGGGATCAGTTGCTCTGCTTCAAATTTTAATCGTCACGGTCCTCATGCTCCACTACAGCCCGAGCCTGACAGCAACAGCTCTTTTACCACTTCCCTTCCTCATGGGCGGAACTTTGATTTATGCTTACAGTGCACAACAGCGTTTTGCAAAAGAGCGATCATCAGCCTCTCTCCTTAATGGCATTCTGCATGATAATATTGACGGTATTCGTCAAATAAAAACTTATGCGAGCGAGGAACGAGAGCAGCAGCGCTTTGACGCAGCAAGCAACACGGTCCGCTACGCCATGCTTCGCATCATGAAGGCCTGGGCTCTTTACAATCCCACGATGACTTTTTTGAGCTCTTTGGGAATGCTGCTTATTTTGGCTAATGGAACGCATCAAGTTTTGCAGCACCGCATGGAACTTGGTGTCTTAGTCGCTTTCCTTGTGTTAGCGCGCTATCTCTACGAACCCATTGATCGTCTTTATGGACTCAATCATTTATTTCAAGCAGGACACGCTGCTGGCAAGCGCTTGTTCTCCATTCTCGACGAAAAACCAGAGCCTGGTTATTTGTCACGTTCTCCAGCCCATTTTAAGGCGCTGAAAGGAGCTGTCACATTTCGAAATGTTTCTTTTTCTTATGGAGCAAATGCTCCCATCCTGCATCACATCTCACTCGAAGCAAAACCAGGAGAGATGATCGCGCTGGTCGGCCCGACTGGCTCTGGAAAAAGCACGCTGGTCAATTTGCTTTCTCGTTTTTATGAAATAAATGAGGGAGAAATTCTCCTCGATGGTCATCCCATTAACAAACTGCCACTGGATTTTTTGCGACGTTCCATTGGCATGGTGACGCAAGAGAGTTTTCTTTTTAATGGCACTACTGCTGATAATCTTCGCATCAGTCGCGCTGATATTAGCGAAGAAGAAATGTGGGAAGCCTTGAAAGCCGCTAACGCAGCCGCCTTTGTCTCACGACTCCCAGAAGGCCTTCACACGCCGCTCGGAGAACGCGGCATCAAATTGAGCGTTGGTGAAAAACAACGCATTTCCATTGCACGCGCCTTGCTCAAAAACCCACCAATCCTCATTCTTGACGAAGCCACAGCGAGCCTCGACAACACCACGGAGCGCCTCATCCAAGAAGCACTTCAGCGACTCCTAGCCGGACGCACCAGCTTTGTCATTGCCCATCGTCTTTCAACGATCCGAAACGCCACCGAAATTTTAGTCTTAGACCGCGGCCAGATTGTTGAACGCGGCACTCATGAAACACTCTTAGAAAAAAACGGCCTCTACGCGCAACTCGATCGTGAAGCAGCTCGCAAAGAATAAAAATGCAATTTAAATTAAGTCTACAGAAGGTTGCATTTTACTGAAACTTTATGTAGAGTCCCCGCATCGTGCATCCCTCAAAAAAAATTGTTTTAACACTTTCTCACTTGGTTGATCAGGATCATTACCTTTTTACGCTTCTGGATCTTCAAAGCATCTTACCTCATTATGATCGTCAGCAACTCAAAATGATCGCTCATAGAATCGTAAAATCAGGATTTTTGAAACGCGTTTGTCGAGGTCTTTATCTTTATCCTCATGCCAATTATCCACGAGGCCTCGTGCTCTACCATGCTGCTGCACGCTTAAGGGCCAGCGAATTTAATTACCTTAGTTTAGAATCTACACTAAGCGATGCCGGTGTTATCTCTCAAATTCCAATGAACTGGATCACATTGATGAGCTCCGGTCGTTCTCACATTGTAGATTGTGGTGATTTTGGAAAAATAGAATTCATCCATACACAGCGTCTTTTTAACAAACCAACTCCTGAGCTCGCTTATGATTCTCAATGCCATCTTTGGAGAGCTTCCGTAAAATTAGCACTGCAAGATATGAAGCTAACACATCGTAAAAAAGATCTCATCAACTGGGAGGCAGCTCATGAACTTGTTTGATCAATTGGTTGATGCGGCGCTTCAACACGAGCAACAGCTTTCATCCTTGCGTGTTGTTGTAGAAAAAGAATTACTTCATCACGACATCCTGCGAGAAATGGCTCAATTGGAATTATTATCAGGACTCACTTTCATTGGAGGAACCTGCCTGCGCGCTTGCTACGGATCAGAGCGCCTCAGTGAAGATTTAGATTTTACTGGAGGCCGCGACTTTAATCGTCGCAAGCTCCACAAAATGGGAACCATGATTCAAGAAGCCTTAGAGACAAAATATGGCTTGAAAGTAACCGTTAGCGAGCCCGTCAAGGATAGCTCTTCTGTCAGCACCTGGAAAATTAAAGTCATCACCCGCCCTCAACAAAAAAACTTGCCGTCTCAACGAATCAATATCGATATCTGCGCACTCCCAAGCTATCAGCCACGGCCCATGATACTACGCAACATTTATGGCATCGATATGGGAACCTCTGGTCTTATTTTGCAAGCTGAAAGCCGCGAAGAAATCTTAGCGGATAAATTTGTAGCGCTTGCTTTGCACCCCAACCGCATGAAATATCGTGATCTTTGGGATATTCATTGGCTCACACAACAAGGCGCCGAAATACCTTTTACCCTCATTCCAAAAAAAATTCACGACCATCACCAAAAACCTCGCGAGTTTGTCAAATTATTAGAAGCACGCCTTAAATCATTGTCTCATCCAGAAACAAAAAAAGAATTCTTGTCCGAGATGAGGCGCTTTCTGCCAACTTCAACGGCAAAAACAGTTTTAGAAAAGAAAGATTTTTGGGTTTACCTCACAGACCTTCTCAAGGTTCATGGCAAACAAATTTGTTTAGCATTATCAAAAAAATGATCAACTCAAATTTACTGACAACTGACAACTGGCGACCGATAACTGGCAAGAGTTGCGCAAGCAGCTCTTACCTCGGCTCTCACATTCCAACTGTTGGTGGCGTTGCAAAAGCCATTGATCGTGGCGCTGACATTGGTTGCACGGCGATGCAGATTTTTGTGAAAAATAATATGCAATGGCTCGCCAAGCCTTTTTCTGACGAGGAAGTGAAAGCCTTCACGCAACATCCGCTACGCAGCAAGTTAAAAGTTGTCATCGCTCATGCTGGCTACCTCATCAATCTCGGTGTCGAAAAATCCGAGAACCATGAAAAATCTCTCCAATCCCTCGGCGAAGAACTCGTGCGTTGCGATCAATTAGAAATTCCCTGCCTCGTCTTACATCCTGGATCACACCTCGGTGCTGGCGTCGAGAAAGGCCTCCACTGCGTCATTCAGAGCCTCGACACGATTCATGCCGAACATCCCAGCATCAAAACGCGCATCGCCCTAGAAACGACAGCAGGCCAAGGAAGCTGCCTCGGAGCTCGTTTTGAAGAGCTAGCTGAAATTCTTGCAGGCGTCAAAGCCCCAGATCGTCTCCGCATCTGCCTCGACACGGCACACGTTTTTGCAGCTGGCTACGATCTTTCTGAAAAAAACGGCGCTCAAAAAGTTTTTAAACAGTTTGATAACATCGTTGGCCTCCAACACCTCTGCGCACTCCATATCAACGAATCCAAGGCAGCACTTGGCTCACGCGTCGATCGCCACGAAAATCTTGGGCAAGGAAAAATTGGTTTGGATGCTTTCCGTTGGGTCATGAATGCAAGCAAGCTCGCAACCATTCCTAAAATTTTAGAAACACCGAAAGGCAAAGACCTCGCTGAGGATGTCGCAGCAATGAAGCTGCTGCGGAGTTTTGTGAAGAAAAATTCACAGGGATAGAAACAGCAGAAAAGAAAAGAGATTCACAGAGATGGAAGCGATGGAAGGGATAAAAGAAACTTTCTTAATCCGAAAAACGTCACCAGAACTTCTTGGGGAATATTAAAAAAGCAGAACTTAGAAAGGATAATTTTATCATCCCTTCCATCGCTTCCATCCCTGTGAATTTCTTCTATTTCTTCTCTTCTGCAAGCGCAGCCTGCACGGCAGCCTCGATCTCAGCATAAAGCGCAGGGTCGCTCTTGAGCGCTTCTTTTCCTGCGTCGCGGCCTTGGGCTAGCTGGCTTCCTTTGTAACTGAGCCAGGAGCCGCGTTTCTCAACGATATTTTTTTCGAGCGCGAGGTCGAGCAACGATCCCGTGTTGGAAATTCCCTCGTTGTACATGATGTCAAACTCGGCCTCAGTGAATGGAGGAGCCACTTTATTTTTAACAACCTTGATGCGTGTGCGATTGCCGATCACGGTGCCATCACTCTGCTTGAGAGCCCCAATGCGTCGAATGTCGACTCGGACGCTGGAGTAGAATTTAAGAGCCTTGCCGCCTGGTGTTGTTTCTGGACTTCCAAACATGACCCCAATTTTTTCACGGATTTGGTTGGTGAAAATCACGCAGGTATCAGCCTTGGAAATAAATGCTGTCAACTTTCTCATCGCTGCGCTCATCAGCCTAGCTTGAGCTCCAACAACGGTATCACCAATCTCACCTTCGAGCTCGCCCTTGGTTACAAGAGCGGCGACGGAGTCGAGTACGACAACATCGAGGGCATTGGAACGAACAAGCGTCTCACAAATCCGCAACGCTTCTTCTCCAGAGCTCGGTTGAGAAACGAGCAGATCTTCTAAATTAACACCCAGCTTACGCGTGTAAGCTGGATCCAGCGCATGCTCTACGTCAATGAAAGCAGCGAGGCCACCGCGCTTCTGCGCTTGAGCAATGATAGAGAGCGTCAATGTTGTTTTTCCTGACGACTCAGGACCATAAATTTCAACAATCCGTCCTTTAGGAAAACCGCCAACGCCCAAGGCGCGATCGATGAGAAGATTACCCGTTGGAATAACGGAGATTCCTTTGCTTCCCGCCTGGCCCAGACGCATGATCGCCCCATCACCATAATCCTTGGCAATTTGTTGGATCGCTAAGTCTAGATTCTTAGCGCGAGCGGCACTTTCTTTGGCGCTAATGGCAGATACTTTATCGTTGCTTGCTGGAGCAGAAGTTGCTTCGTCTTTGGACATAGGAAAAATAATGTTGAAGAGTTGAGAATTTGAAGTGCTGGCGAGTTTAGTGGAGAGAAAGTTGCTTTTCAATCTTTCAAGTTGGTCATTTAAAAACAACTGAAGACTTCTTCAATATTGGTTGCGTTCATGAGCCTTTCTCCAAAATAAGTAAGCTTATCACTATCAGCGTCTTTAATAAGGCTTAAATAATGAGGCGTGACTTTATTAGAAAAACGACTTTTGAGTTGCTTAACCAATAATGATCGAAATAGGCAAAGCCCTTCCTGAAGCCCTTCCTGAAGCCCTTTTTGAAGCCCTTTTTGATGACCTTCTTGATGACCTTCTAATTTTAATGATTCGGCAATAGTCATAATTTTTGTTTTATTGGTAGCTGGTAAAATTAATCTTTCAAATTCCTCGTTGATTTCTTTTTTAGACATGTTGCCTTCTTGAGTTTCAAAAAGGTAGCTAATGCTCGAATGAAAAAGTTTTGGCTTATTGAGAATTTCAAATGTTTGACGAATTCCTCCTAATACCATTTCCATTAATTAATCGGACTATTGTGACTTGTTCTTTTGCTCCCTAGCTTCGTTGTCAGAGCTTACGTTATGCTTGCATAGCGCCTCACTCTTCCGCCTTGCTAGAAACCAAAACTCCTACGTCCTATAGTC
>JAPLTJ010000016.1 GCA_026398175.1 Verrucomicrobiia bacterium
GATCGTTTGTCTCTGGTTACATGATGATAGCCTCTGGCCATGATAATCTCCTTGGTTTTGACACCTTAAAGATTACCATCATCATGTAGCCTTTCTATTTTTTTTCACGTGTTGCACTTCGCGGTTGAAAGGGCCACTTAAGTTAACAAGCTAAAAAAAAGCATATTAAAAATTAAACTAAACAAAAAGCTATTACTGTATTGTAATAGGCTGGCATGAAAGAAACCAAACCAACACCTGAAAAACAAGATAAAGCAATCATAACGGTTAGAGTCATTGAAGCAGACAAAAAAGAGTAGTTTGATGATAAGTTAAAAGATCATCACTATCTTGGAGCGGGACGTTCTGTAGGAGACTATCTACGACAAGTTGTAGAAGTTAATGGTGAGGTAAAATCATTACTGGTCTGGGGGCCTGCTTGCTTGTTGTGCCCAAATTTTTTAGACTTCGGATCCCCTTAAAAAGATCCTTTGGCGCTTAGCGGACACGCTCTAACTAGTTTTCAAGTTTAAAACAGACAGCCGCTGGGTTCCAGCGTCCGCTGGAATGACGTTATTTTTATAGTGAGGACAGAAGTTACTTTACTCCATTATTCCTGCAAGCGTGAAAATATATTTTTGAAATAAAAACTACATACCACACTCCGTCATTCCAGCGGACGCTGGTACGTCATCCCCGCGAAGGCGGGGACCCATGCCCGCCACTGTCGATACAGAATTGATCATCCTAACCTCTTTACCCTCCACAACCATTCTGCAACGGTTACGTTGAAGGGGTTGAAAGGAAAATTAAAGCCACAAAGATGCTAAATAAGTGGCTCCTATCGCCTCCCCCACAAGCGCGATGTAGGCTTTGCATCTGCTTCTACTTTTTTTTGAACGTCTTCAAGTTTGGATGTCGAAAGAGCCACTTTTTCCTTCGCTTTGCTTACAGCTTCTTCCTTCGCCGGAAGGTTTCTCTCAGCATTTGTTCTTTTAAAATATTGCACTAATTGTGCACCTCTGCCTATAAGGTCAACAACATTATCATCTGCTTTAGTAGAAGTAAGCGTTGCAACCACCTTTGCTGTAGCAATGTACGGCTCAGCTGCTTTTGCCTGGCTACCCCAGTATCCGTTTCCTTGTGACGCTTTTTTCGTCGTATCTCTATCAGTTTCCGCAGCTTCTAATTTTGCTTTATCTCTTTTTACATCGCTCTCACTCTCAGTACGGGCTTTTAGATTTCCTTCTTTTTTTTGAGCCTCTGCTGCTTTCTTCTCTGTTCTAGCCTTGGTCGATCCGAAGAAACTCAACATCATTAGTGGAGAACTTGCTTCCTGTTGCTCATCAAGAGCCGCTTGTTTTTGAATGAGCGAGCTTGTTTCACCATCAGCATTGTACTTTGCGGTTGTAACGGAAACATTTTCAATCCAGTCCCGATAGGATGTTTCTTGTGCTTTATCTAAATTAAGTGGAGCATCTTTATCAGCTGCCATGGAGACTTGATAAATCCAGTGATCATCTTGGTAAAAGCAACTTATTTGACTTTCTAGAGTTTGATCGTACAGTGAATCACATTCGACATTGCTTGAGCTGTCAACAGCATTTAAAAAAGTCACGTATTCCTCAACGGTAATAGGACTTAATGTTGACAGGTCATTTTTTTGAATATCAATGCCTCTTGAAGTTGCGTCAATACTAATACTAATTAGAGCGTGTCCGCTAAGCGCCAAAGGATCTTTTTAAGGGGATCCGAAGTCTAAAAAGATTTGGGCACAACAAGCGTAAAAAGCTGTTATGCCCAAAATTGATAGGTTATAATGAGGTATGAAGATCGAAACAACC
>JAPLTJ010000082.1 GCA_026398175.1 Verrucomicrobiia bacterium
CCATCTAATTCTTCCTTGCCTGCTCGCTTTCCTGTTCCTACCCTCAAGTCTAACCTAACAAAAAGTAACACACCTTTGAGTAACCCATAATGCTAGCTTTTCAGAGCAGAGTGTTGCACTTCACTTTTGAAACGGCGAACAGAATAAATTTTCATTAACGACCATGCTCCCTTGGCCGCTTCTCTCCAGCGTACTGTTTTTATTTTTCCTTTGCAGTTCGTTGCTGACGATCACAGCGCAAGCACAAGACTCTCGTGAAGATCTTGCCAGTCCACTCATGATCATGAGACGGCCTGAGCGAACTCCTGAAAATCCTGAGGAGGAAAGCAGCCCTGATAAAAGAAACACGGAAGAGCAGCAACGCCGTCTCACAGAAGATAGTGAAGCGTTTTTAACTCAGCCTCGTGGAAATCTTGTCCAAAAAGGTCCTCAAGAAAAGTCTTTGTCTTCTTATGAAGAACAAAACGAAGCGACTTCTCTCGCGGGACCGATAGGAATATGCATTCAGCACTATAATCGAGCAGATGACATTGCCAAAAAGAAGAGTGCTTATGAGCAAGAGCTCTCATTGCTCTCGCCCGACTCCGATCGAGCCAAGATGCTCATAAAGCTCATTCCTTTATTTGAACAAGCACGTTCTTATCAGAATGACATGGGGCGGCATCTCAAAGATTATAGAGAGACATTTAAAAAAACAGGAGGGCCTGACGCTGTTTTTTTAGAAAGCATGATGAAGATCAACAGCTCTCCCAATAAGGTAGAACGGCTCATCGCGCAAATCGAAAATGATTATCAATCACTGGCTAGGTGCCAAAAACAACTTTTGAAAGTAAGAAAAGAGATCATAGATTTACAGCATCTCGAATGGCCTGTTCCCAAGTTGTTGACTGAGACAGTGCGAGCTTTTGATGAGTCGATCTTGTGCCAGCGTAACCTTATTCAATTAAGAGTAGGTTCTGCTAGATTCATCCAGCCTCCTTATAAAAAAACTATCGATGCAGTGATTCAAAATCAGTTGGAAGCAAATAAGGCACGCATTACTAAGGCACAAACTTTAGCAGAGCAACAGTCTCTTCTCGCTAACAGGCGATACAATCAATCCTTCGGGCATAGTTTTTTGAAGGGCGACCATTTTGACAGGGCCATAAATATGATTCGTTATGTCGCTGAAGAAATGCGGAGAGAGCAACCGCGACAACAAATTATTGATTGCTTCTCTCGCTCTATTGAGCTCTCCCAACAAGCAGCGATTGCATTACGTAATACAAATGATCCAAATCGAGAGAAGGGCGTGGGTTATCTCAGTAATGAGAGTTCTGCACTTAGTGATGCAGCTCACGAAGCTCGAAGTGTCGAACCACAACAACAAGTTATCAATTGTTTTTTGCGTTCTTCTGAACTATTTAAGGAAGCAGTGGCTGCATTAGATAACACAAGTGATCTACATAGGGAGGAACGAGCAACCTATTTCGATAATGCAGCGGTTGCTCTTTCTAATGTAGCTCGAGAAGCACAGAAAGAACAACCCGATGAAGAAGTCATCAGGCAAGAGGTTGCAAGCGCCTTAAGATGGCAAAATAAAGCAAAAAATTCAGCTTACGCATCTTGTTGTACTATCCAGGAAGACCTCGGCCAAAGTCATAATAAGCTGATGGATAAATAATCTTTTAAAAAAAGATAGACGTATTTCGATCGTTGTTGTAAAAAAGTTTGATGAATTTTACAAAAGATCTTCAAGAAGCAAATGTTTTAAATCGAA
>JAPLTJ010000041.1 GCA_026398175.1 Verrucomicrobiia bacterium
ACCTTTGAGCAGTGACTTCTAATCCTTTTGCTCTTATTTTGAAATTCTTGGCAACCTCTTTCTCATCTTCTAACTCTTGAGATAGCAGATCTCGCTCACGTTCATCTTGCAATTTTATCGCAATTCCAAGTTTATATTTTTTGAGCAATGCCTCTTCAATGTAGGCATCAAGATCATCCAAAGAATCAATGTCAGGATGCTGTTCTCTCAAAGAACGTTTAACCTCTTCTTGCCGCTGCAACAAATCTCCAGCAACGTTAATCGCTGCTATGGTTTGAATGGAACGCTGAATGTCATTTTGAAGAGTTGCTTGAACTGCTGATTGTTTTTGTGGAACACTCTCCCTTCCTTCACAAACAGTCCCTCGCGGAGCCTCGCTGGAAGGGCCTTCAATGGCTGTTCTATTTCTTGGATCAGCACCAACAGAAAGTTGATCACCTGCTTTTTCTTCTGCAGGATTTTTTGCCTCATGACGAAACATCATCAAGGGAGAAGCGTTATCTTGGTTTTGATACTGAGAAAAAAGTGCGGCAGTGCTTAATAAAAAACAACATGCGAATTGAATGAGATGGTTTTTCATAGTCCAATGTCTTACTTTCACTCCTCGTCCAAACATCGCATTCACCGGAAGAGGCCACGTCAAGAATCTCTGCTAACAGTAGAAGGAGAAGTGGTTTTTTCGTGATGCTCTCAATCAGCAGCTGGTTGTAGGAGGTTCAGAGGTTCAGCAGCCTTTTGAGAAATGATGATGGTTTTTTTTGCCTCACTACATCATTATTCTCGAAAAACCTCATCGATATTTTTTGCATCAATAAGATTTTCACCCCATTGAGAAAGGTTGTCTTCATTAGCTTCTTCTAGCAGATGGAGATGTTGTTCATTAACAGCCTCACCAAAGCGACGTTTGAGCTGACGTGTTAATACGGCGACTTCTCCTTCCTTGCGACCTTCAGCAAGACCTTCTGCAAGACCTTCCTTGCGACCATCGAATCGACCATCCAGATATGAAGTCTCAAGAACACTTTGGGAGTTGCGTACATTTCCTATATGATTCTCATAGCGTTGACGTTCTTCTTTGGAGAGTTTCAAAATGTCTAACTTCCTCCCTGCGCTTTGGATTCCCTTAGCCTTAAATTCAGGTTTTACCTCTGACTGCTTTAATGCATACATCCATTCGTCCAGCGTGTTTTTAATTTTTAAGTCAAATTCACTGACCTTGAGCACATAGTACTCAGGAAAAATATTGGAAATGGCAGCGATGTGATCAGGATAATGTTCCTTTTCTTTTTCATCTAAAATCAGAATGTCATTTTCATGAATTCCTTTAAATTGGGTCGTTCCTTTATAAATGTAATCTTTTCCATGGCCCAACTTGAAATAGACAATATTAACAGAGATGACTCTCGGAATTTTTTCGTACTTATCTCCTTCTTTCAGATGTTCTACAACAACTTTGGAAACCCCATAGAGCATCCTCAATAAGAAATCCCATTGGCGCTCACACTGCACTTCAATGATGACTTTTTCACCATTCCCGAGCTCCGCTAATACATCAACACGATTCGACTTATCGTCAGCGGTTTCTTTATTCGATTCGCTTTCTAGTAACGACGTAATAGTGACGCTGGTACCAAGCAACTCAGATAAAAATCCCTCCAAAATAGGAAAATTATCTCTGCTGCGTAGGATATTTTTAATAGCCCAATCAAATCGGATAAGACGTTTTGTTTCCATAACCTGCAGGAGAGTATTGTATTTTTAATATCATGTCAATTCGCTGAACCTATTTTCCAACGTTCTGAGAAGTATCGCCGTTTCAAAAGTGAAGTGCAACACTCTGCTCTGAAAAGCTAGCATTATGGGTTACTCAAAGGTGTGTTACTTTTTGTTAGGTTAGACTTGAGGGTAGGAACAGGAAAGCGAGCAGGCAAGGAAGAATTAGATGGC
>JAPLTJ010000185.1 GCA_026398175.1 Verrucomicrobiia bacterium
AGCGTTTTAAATGAAGTTGTAGCCGATGCAGTGCCAGGAACGAGAAGCGCAGACCCGCAGTGTATATCTAATACTCGAGGACGCGAGCACCGGAGTGACGCCGCAATGCGCGGCTACAACTTTAGTGAAAATGCTCTAAAGATGGTATTAGCGGTGGAGCGTTGAGGCTGGCTGATAGGCTCCTCCGAGAATGGGCATCGAGTTATATGAAAATTACGATTCCTTCTCAAGAGCCTCAAAAAGTTCCTTGAGCTCAATCGTGACAATATTCGTAACAGTATCGCTGATACCATAAGGTAAAATAAGGCGATCGTGATGAATCATGGCTCCGCAGCTGTAGACAACGTTGGGGACATAACCTTCACGTTCATTTTCTAGTGGCGTGATGAGTGGCTTTTTGAGCGCACTGAGAACAATGGAGGGATCATTGAGGTCAAGCAGGATAGCTCCCATGCAATATTTTCTCATGGGACCAACACCGTGAGTGATGAGTAGCCATCCTTTTTCAGTTTCAATAGGAGAACCGCAATTGCCAATGTTAACGCCTTCCCAGGGGGCTCCAGGACAACGGAGTAATTTTGCATCGTGCCAAAAATGAAGATTGTCAGAATACATCAAATAAAGATTTTCTCCATCTTGACGTGAGACCATCGCGTAACGGCCATCAAGCATCCTTGGAAAAAGAGCGAGTCCTTTATTTTGAACAGCACTTCCATTAAGGGTGATCGATCGGAAACTGAGAAAGTCTTTTGTTTCTAAAAGCTGCGGAAGAATACTGCGACCGTTGTAAGCGGTGTAGGTTCCATAATAAATTGGAGTACCGTCGTCTTTAAGAAAACGGACAAAACGTGCATCCTCCATGCCATTGCTTTCGTTGGAAGAGATAGGAAAAATAGCGCGCTCTGCAAGATGGGTGCTGGGGTCAAAGCAGACTTCATAGTTGGATTCTGCTAACCATCGCATGCATTCAATGGTACGGCGTAATTCTTGCACAAGCGGCTTTTTTCCAAAGGAGACTTCGTCAACTGCTTTTTCAAGTTGGCTCAGAGAAAAATCACTTTCTAAGGAGGACATGATGAGAGCAGACCACTCATTTTCAAAACCCATCTCCATGACTTTATGCTCAAAGATGCTTTTAACGTAATTGGTATTGGTATTAATTTTAGGAGAGATGACGTAGGTGGAAGGTTCTTCCATCGTAATTGCGAAAGTTTCATTAATGACTCCTGAGCGAAACTCAATCGAAGAGACATGACCTTCTCCAGTAGCACGAAGGCTTAAAATAAAGCGAAGAGATCCCTCTGAAATATTGGATTGATCAGGATGAAGAACAATTGAAGGATTAAAAAGAGCCGCTGATTCTAAGGAATATTCTCCAGAAAAAAGTGCTCCAATGTAAAGCTGGCGAGGTGCTGAGAGGGCTTTGCTTGTGAAGAGATACGATTTTACTTTTTCAAAATTTTGTTGCCACAGTTGGTGAAGATCGAGGTGGCGTTTTGCAAAACCATTCATGAGAAGAGAAAGTTCGCTTTCAATTTCTGCTTCGCTGAGCGCAAGGGCCCTCGTGATCGTATGAATAATGCGGTTGGCATCTCCTGGAATAAAAGAACGCAGGAGAACACGCCTGCTGTCAGGAACGAGAGAAACATTAGTTGAATGAAGAGTGATCGTGCTCATAAAGATGAGGTTATAGGTTTATTGGTTTATTGGTTTATTGGTTTATTGGTTTAAATGTTATACCATTTCCATTAATTAATGAGACTATAGGACGTAGGAGTTTTGGTTTCTAGCAAGGCGGAAGAGTGAGGCGCTATGCAAGCATAACGTAAGCTCTGACAACGAAGCTAGGGAGCAAAAGAACAAGTCACAATAGTCCGAGTCCGATTAATTAATGGAAATGGTATTATAGAGAGAGTTGACTTTTTAATTTCAAAATAATTCGGCAGCGATACCAAATAAAATTTTCTTAATCACATTGTTTTTTCTGTTCTATCCTAAACCGATCAACCTATAAACTCACCATTTCCGCCCGAGCCAAAAGGAAAGAAAGAAGAGCTTCTCCGCCTTGATTTCCATTGACGCGGTCAGGGAGAAGGCCATCACAGCATCCTCCCGTTTTTTTATCATAGAGTGAGAGACCAAGATCATTGCGCCCTAAGAACCATTCAAAACAGCACTGAGTAGATTGTTTCCAAAAGGAATCGTGAGTCGCTGCATAGGCAGCGAGGCAGGCAGAGACCATGGCACAGGCCTCGATTGGCTGTTGATCAAAATGAGCTTTGACGCCGTCACGTTTCCAAAATCCATGACATCCTATGGGAGAAAAATGTCCTTTAGGTGACAGTTGTTCTTGGAGAAGCCAGCGCAGGGAAGTGAGTCCGACTTCTAACATTTCAGGATGAGTACTGCCATAGCTGATGAGTGCTTGAGAAAGTCGAGCATTGTCATAAGTCACATATGGCTCAAACCACTTCCAATCAGAGGAAGTATTGCGATAATAAAGATGAAGTAATTTTTCAGCTAAGAGATCACCCACATGACGCGTGGTACAATCACCTTCGGAAGAAGGGAGGTATTCCATGATTCCTAAAATTGTAAATGCCCAAGAACGAGGAGAAGTAAATTTCAACACAGGGGCTATGCCACATTGGAAAAGTGACTCGCAAAGTTTGCGATGACCTTGATTAGAGGATTTTCCAAGTATAGTGCCTGTTGCCCAAATGGCACGAGCGTGAGAATCTTCAGATCCGAAAGCTTCCTGCCACTGGTGCTCGTAATTCATAAAATTGCGAAAGCGGCATTTTTCAAAATCAAAAGCATAGGAGAGAAAAGCTAAATAGATATCTGCAAAATGCTCTAACTGTTTTTGATTTTTTGAAGGATGCTTTAGGAGGACTGTTAAAATGAGCGCGCGTGCATTATCATCAACGCAATAGGCATCTTTGAGATTGGGAATATGATAAGTGGCATGTTGCAGCAGACCAGTTTGATCGGTCATGCGCTCTAGGTGATCCAAGTTTAGTGGAGGGATAGAAAATGTTTTATTGGTAATGGCATAACCGGCAGATTGGCTTCTTGCGAGCCGAGCTTTTTTAAAGCTTTCCTCATAACGCTGCGCTACAACAGGCCAAATCATGGCTCTTCCTGCATCCCAAGCTTTTTTGCGCATAGCCATCATTAGATTGGGATCGGCAAGAAAACGGTTAACGGCATCAGAGATAGCCTCTGAATTTTTAAAAGGAACTAAAATACCATGTTCGTTTGAGAGCAGCTCTTGAGCATGCCAATAAGGGGTTGAGATCAGAGCCTTGCCAGCACCAAAAGCGTAGGCCAATGTTCCTGAGCAAATTTGAGCTTCGTTACAATAAGGGGTAATATAAATATCTGCCGCGCTAATGAACTCACGCAGCTGTTCTGTTGAAACAAAGTTATTATGAAAAACAACGTGATCCGTGACGCCACATTCGCGAGCAAGATTGATCAGTTCTTCGCGATAAGTTTCACCATGCCTTCCTAGATGATGGGGATGTGTTTCTCCAACGATGAGATAAACGACTTGAGGATTTTTTTGAAGGATTGATGGGAGTGCTTTAATAACATACTCGAGTCCTTTATTCGGAGACAACAAACCAAAAGAGAGGAGGACTGTTTTTCCTTCTACGTGGAAGCGCTCTTTAAAAAGGTTGGAATCGACAAATGGTACATCAAGCACTCCATGAGCAATGATGTCTATTTTTTTAGAAGAGACGCCATAAATAGTTTCTAAAAACTCTTTGCCCTTTTCTGTCATCACAATGAAGCGCTCGCAATAATGGTCTAATTGCTGAATGATAGAATGTTGCTTTTTATTAGGTTCTTTTAAAATGGTGTGGAGAGTCACGATGGAAGGAATCTCTAAGGCTTTTAAAAAACCGAGGATAAACTCGCCTGTTTCCCCTCCATAAATACCAAACTCATGTTGAATAGATACAACATCAACATTATTAAGGTTGAAAAATTCAGCGGCATGTCGATAGGAGAGGGGATTTTGTTCGTCAATTTCAAAATGTACCTCAGGGGGATAATCGTAGCCTTTAGGAGTATCATTAATGGCAGCAACGAGGCAGTCCGTCTGAGGAAATTGAGCGCTAATAGCTTCGCAAAGTGAGGCCGCAAAGGTGGCGATGCCGCAACGGCGAGGAATATAATCGCTTAAGAAAGCAATTTTTTTTAAAGGAAAAAATTCTTGCATGGGTACGAGCTTTTGAAAATTTCCAGCCAAGACCTCTTACTGTCAAGTCAGCATAGACGAGACTTAGACAAGAAAAAGAAGAATCTTTCTTGGTGGGCATAAATGAGGAGCAATGTCAATAAAATAATTATCATAACTTATTAGAGATTAATTGCTTTTAACTAAAAAAAATGATAGGCGCAGCTCTTAAAAAAAGAGAAATATTTTCTTGAGTTGGGAGGGTTCAAATGATAGTAACGCACTATCACTTTAGTTAACTATTAAAGTGAATCTTCATTGCAAATGAAAACTCTTGAGGTTTCGTTGGTGATGATGAGAAAACCCATAACCCCATAATAAATAAACCTATGAAAAAATATATTATTGTCCTGCTAGCCTTGGCCTCGGTTCATACCCTCTTAGCTGATACCACGGTATCTCCGGGCTCCATCCAACTTTCTCCTTCCGGCGGAGAGGCTGCTTCATCAATGCGAGTGATAACGCAGGATGAATTCGATGAGAAAGTTCCCATTGTGATTAATGTAAACCAATCGTTGATTATTCCGATTCATTATCAACGGTATGTTATAACGAATACTCCTCAAATCTTTTTTGGACCTCAAGATTCACCTTTGATCAATGTCTCTGTAGGTGGAGTCAACTGGTCTAATAACGGCATGACCCTTGATTTAAACCTCGTTTGCACTGGAGCGCAAGTAGGCCCAACTGCAGTTCGGTTTGGCGAAGCAGGGCAGGTTGTTAAGGAGTTCAACATTCAGGTTGTTGAGTAATTCTTTGTTCTCCTAAGAACGATTGATGAGTTGGGTGAGTGAAGAGGATTCATTTGCCCAACTCTCATCAACCTTCCCTTCTTCTTATGAAAATACCTTTAGCAAGAGCATCTGTTTTCTTGATGATTCTTTTGATAACATTGCATCATGTAAAGGCAGAGGGACTTGTTCCTGAGGAGTATCAATGGAAATATCTTGGGTATGCTGGTGCAGATCCAGCGATATTGGCGCCTAGCCCGACTTTCAATTTTACGGCCACTGGTCCTTATCATGAACGAGCGAATGTTGTTTTAGTGATTTCAATGCCTCATCCAGAAGCAATCTCACGCGTAGATTTTTGCAATGGGGGTCAATGCCTGCTAACTCTTCCAAATCCTATTTTAAAAGAATATGAGATTTCCCTAAGTAATACTCTTTCTGCAGGGCACTATGTTATCACGGCCAATGTCTACGATCTTGCGGGAAGTGAGCAGACGTTCACCACAGAATTTGATGTGTTTTCTTCCAATCGTTATATTCGCGGAATTCTTCAACGCCCTGGTAGTGCGGCTACGGCTCGCCAAGACTATTTGTCTTCTCTCATTGCATTGGATCAAGAGCGAGGCGACTTTCTAGATAAAATTTCAGATTTTAGTTTGGTTTATGGAAACAATTATCCTTGGTTTTTGAGGATCACTTCTGAAGTCAATGCTCCGTGTCAGCATATCCTCGATCCTGTTCTCTACCCTTGGCCTAGTCCTACAAAAAGTACTTACGGGACCATTAATTTTTTGCCTACGTTAAATAATGAAGTTGTTGGAGGAGAGCCTCCGATGATGGCTTTTGGAAGCAGCGCGACTAACGGCACGCCACTTTTTGTTAACCAAGATTATCATTTTGGTGTTATTGCTGGACGTCCAGCACCTCTCGGAGCTTTAAAAATTGAGGTTTATGAGAAAAGTGATTTTGAGAATGGTGCCATCAATGTTGCTCCTGTTCTTACACAAACTAACAATTTGCCTAGCACCACCGACCCAGATCAACTCGAAGCTTTAAGAAATCAATTTTATATTCAGGACTATCATTTAACGAACAATATTCACGGTAAAGTTGTTGATTTTGATACCAAGGTTCAATACCAGTTTGGAGGATTGGATCAGACGTGGGGTAATGATTCGTTTGTTACGCCATTAATTGTGACGCATCGGAGTGCTAATGATTTATTTTATTATAAGGTGAGTTTTAAAGGAGATGCTCCAAGTCTCGATGGAATGCAGGGAGTTGTTATGGCTTGGCAACAAGATCAGCAGGGACAGCATGAAGCCTACAATCTCACTTATGCCTTAGATTTTACTCAACCTAATTCATGGACAACTCTCTTTGTTAATCAACCTTATTTTCAAGACAGGCCAGGTCCTAGTTTTTATGCGGGTATGAGCCTTGATGAGCTTTTGCACCATACCGCTCCTGTTCAAGATACACTTGCTTCCCCTGATGCCTCGCGATGGCAGAGCCTCACAGAATTTGATGAAACTCCAGAACTCAAAAGTCATCCTTTCTTGGACAAGCTCGTTGATGATTTAAAAAATGATGATGATTTAAATCACACCGCGCTGAATATTGCCAATTATGTTCAAAACAATATTGAGCTGACCGATGCTGTGGGGTTGAGTCAAACCAATGATCCCATTTCTCTTAATTCTCAAGGCGTGATGCGCGATGCCTTGGGGACTTGCTTAGAAGGTCAAGGTTCTCCCATCGAGCAGTGCGCACTTTTAATTTACCTCTTGCGTAAGGCTGGAATTCCAGCGGGATATATTTTTCCAGGACATGATGCAACACTCATGTTCGATCAACAATTGAGCGTCATGTTGCACATGCAGCTCAGAGGCACAGCAAATGTTTTTGGCCAGGCAGCAGGAATTCCTGAATTGATTCCGGTGAATTATCCCTGGGTAGCAGCCTATATCAATGGGAAATGGGTGCATCTTTTTCCTTGGATCAAAGATACGGAGATCAAAGAGGGAGAAAATCTTTGGAACTACTTTCCTGATGGTTACAAAGATGGCCGGCAGTGGCTTTGTCATTACTTGCAGGGCGATCCAACGATTCGCTCACTGAGCCAAGAAGATAACGTGGCAGCTTTGTTTCCTCTTTATGCTCAAAAACAACTTGGTAAAAAAAATCTCACTCTCGATGATATAGGAATACAATCCAGCAATCGTCAGCCGCTCTATCAAGATTGGGACGAGTTTCCGCGACCATGGCAAACGCCTGCTGTTGACAATAGTAACTTGGTCGATCATCTGAGTGATAATTTTTTTGACACAATTAGCGTTCAAGTTTTTAGTGATCGAAATCACAACGGTCAGCCTGATCAGGGAGAGCCGATTCTTGAAACTGGCGATCTTCGCTTTGCAGATCTTCACGATCGACGGCTTCTTCTTTATCATCAAATTATTCCTGACACAACGCCGCCTCAATATCAGATGATTCTCTCGCTAGAGGCTTACGATAGCACGCCAGAAAGTGATGACGCGAAAACAATACATACGTTTGCTGGTGGTGCCAATGCTGATCCCGGAGATTTTCGCTCTGCTCAAAAAATCAGCACAACGCTTTTAACAGCTGCCAACGCTGCCGATCCTAATGATGATGCTTTGTGTTATAAAATCACGCGAACACATCACCAACAAGCGGCAACAGCAGATCGAAATTATTTTTCTCAATTTCCTGGTCTTGGTGAAATAGATTCCATCGTTGATTCGCGGCCTTTGCGCAAAGGCGACATGGCTGTATTGAGTCTTGATTACGGACGTGTCACTGATGAGATGAAAAACTTTGAACTCAAAAAATATCTCGATTATCAACACACCATTCAAGAAAACCCCGGAGCATCCACAGATCCTGAAATGGCCACAGGTCAGTTACTCCAACTCATGGGGATGACCTATTACTATCATGTTAGTCAGTTTCAAGAGCAGCTTGAAAATTGGACGAAAGTGCACACAATTTCTTATCGGGCTCATGGACTCGCTAAGTTGAGCCCTGAGCAAGGAATGAACGGGCCGCTCACGACAACAAATAATGGAATCCTTGATTTTAATCTTTGTTATCCCAAAGTGGATATGAGCTTTCAACGAGCTGTTGCTCTTGGGAATCAGACTACGCACTTAGAATCTGCCGCCAATACAGAAGCTGGAGCTCAGTCGTTGCAGTTGCTCATTGGCGAATCTTCCGCGCAAGAGCATCACATCATTGACGAATTTTTTAATCAAGCTGACGCTATTTCCACCGTCAAGCTCCTTGATCTCACACGTCAACAGGGAAACGAAATGCTCGTTTTACGACAGGACAATTATCAAAGTGAAAAAATCAAATCGCTTGTAAACTATAGCGCTCAAAATGACATCAATGGTTTTGTGACGCTTTGGAACAACATTAATGGTTTTTTTGATAGTAATAAAAATGATCCCTTTGCAACGGTTTTTTTAACGCCCCAGCCAGTGACTGCTGCTAAGCAGCAAGGCGCTCCTTACACGGGGATGGGAGCTTTTAGTATTTCTTCGACGAGTGCTTCAGCTTGGATAACCGACAGGATGTACGTTGCCAATGGTGGTTTTGGGGGAATGATGAATATGCCGATTTATTCTCAACAACCAGAAACAAGCACGACGATGGTTGTGCCGACGTTCAATGGAGGATTTACTTTTTTTCAAAATCTTTTTCAAAATAACGCTTCTCCACAACCGAGTCCTGCTGTGCTTCCATTTGATCATTTTCAAGATGCCAATAATCAAGTTGCTATGGGCAATCAGACGTTGACGCCTGACATCATGGGGAGTCTTGCGATGTGGAATTATACAGTGAATCAGGCGACTGGTGGCAACACTCCAACTGATTTCAAATTAAAAAACAGTGGAAGCCAAACAGCCGCCTTATGGAAAGGAGAGATGGAACATGGAAATCTTGGAAAGGTTTCTTACTACAAGCCTTCTTCTCAAGCGATTCAGCAAGGCGTATGGAAACTTGTTCATGATCCTGTCAATATTGTTACAGGAGAGTTTTATGTTAATGCGCTGGATCTCAAATTAAATGGGCCTATGCCGCTGGATCTGCGGCGTATTTAGAGCGTGTCCGCAAACAGCTCATTTTTGACATTTTTTAAAAGGTAAAATTTTTTTCCTAAAAAGCAGCTCCGTTTTTCACCAGGGCAGCAGCAATTTTTAGCACACTTCGATTGACAAGTGAAGTGCAACACACT
>JAPLTJ010000049.1 GCA_026398175.1 Verrucomicrobiia bacterium
AGTGTGTTGCACTTCACTTGTCAATCGAAGTGTGTTAAAAATTGCTGCTGCCCTGGTGAAAAACGGAGCTGCTTTTTAGGAAAAAAATCTCACCTTTTAAAAAATGTCAAAAATGAGCTGTTTGCGGACACGCTCTAACTACCAACCTCTCTTCATTTTTACGAAATGAAAGAGGTTAGTAAATTTGGCACAATTAGCAGCTCACAGCAAAGTTTAGCAAGAGAGCAATAGCTGCTGAGGATATTCAATAGGCAGGATGTCGAACAAGCTGATTCGTTGATGCAGCGCCAGTTTGATGGAGTCCAAAATATTGAGTTTATGTTTTCTAATAGTACCAATGAAGGAGCTAATCACGCCAAAGTCACGTGCTCCAGCTTCGGTGCGTAAACCCCCCCCCCTTCAACGCTTCAACATTTCAACAGACATAGAGCTACAGAGCAAACAACGGCCTCTCATTCTTATTATTGATTTCTATTTTGGACAAGAGTGTTATCCAGCACTCAAACTTTTTTGCTCGGGGAGGGACTCGAACCCTCAAGGATTGCTCCACTAGATCCTAAGTCTAGCGCGTCTGCCAATTTCGCCACCCGAGCGATTAGGGGAGATAACTTAACCAAAAAAAAATTTAAAAGACATAAAAATTTTCCTGCAGCCTTATAAATGTACCCTTGTCCCCGCGAAGGCGGGGATGTAACCTGCGCACATGCGCATTATTGTCACCTGCGGTCCTGGTTGCGAACCAATTGATGAAGTTCGTTTTCTTTCTAATTCTTCGACGGGAGAGCTAGGGAGCCTCTTGGCATCGGAATTGCAGCAGCATGGATTTGAAGTGCTCTGTTTGCAGAGTAGGCTAGCGACTTATCCGATGGTGAAGAACGTTGAGGTCATTCCTTTTTCAACCAATGACGAATTGGCAGAGATTTTTCAGCAGCTTTCAACAAAGGAAGATGTCGCTGCGATTTTCCATGCTGCAGCTCTTTGTGATTATCGTGTAGAAAAAATTGCAGGAATGGATGGAAGTGTTCTCAACTTAGAAAAAATTCCGACGAGCATTGGTCGCCTGAATTTGACGTTGGAACCAAGTTTAAAGGTTATCGCTCAGTTGCGGGCCTGCTTTCCGCATGCACTGCTTGTCGGTTGGAAGTATGAAGTCTCAGGAACACGAGAGGAGGCTGATCAGAAAGCGCAACAACAAATCGAGAAGTATCAACTCGATGCGTCCATTGCCAATGGGCCTGCAACGACCGGTCACTTTGATGTTATGCTTCCGGATGAATCACAGCATGCGCTCTCTTCTAAGAAAGATCTTGTTCGCTTTCTTGCAAGGTGGCTTCAGGATACTTTGCCGCAAACTGCGTCGTGAGTTGATCCCAGCGACTGCTTTTAAGTTCACATTTTTCCAAGATGGAGGAGAGTTGACGATTCAGTTGAAAAGCATTGCTGTTACCGTAAGAAGCTGGATCAGCCAAAGTTTTTTCGAGCTGCTTTTTTTCTGCTTCTAAAACAGCAATTTCTTCCTCTAGTGTTGCGATTTCTTTTTCAAGATCACGTCGTACTTTGTTAGCAGCCTTGCGGACTTCAGCTTCAGCTTTACGCATCGCTTTGATTTCTTTGAGTCCCATCTTGGGAGCTGTAGAGACTGATTCCACCTTGTTTTGAGGTTGATGATTGCTCAATGGTTGCGCGTTACCCGGAGCAACAAGAGCTGCTTTTTCAGAAGTAGCTCCTGATTTTTCGAGGTAATAATCGTAGTCGCCTGCATAAGGAGTTACTTTTCCTCTATTGATATGCAACACGCTTGTCGCAGAGGCTTTGATAAAATGGACATCGTGGCTGACAAAGAACAATGTTCCATCATATTGCTTGAGGGCGCCGATGAGGGCATCGATACTCGGCATATCAAGGTGGGTCGTCGGTTCATCTAGGAGTAGAAAATTCGGAGGATCGAGCAAGAGTTTGACGAGTGCTAAACGGCTTTTTTCTCCTCCACTCAAAACACCCACCGGTTTGAAAACATCTTCTCCACTAAAAAGGAAAGAACCAAGAATAGTGCGGGCCATTTGTTCTGGCACAGGCTTCGCAATGCTCATAGCTTCGGCAAGAACCGTTTGTTTGACATTCATCATTTCGGTTCGATGCTGCGCAAAATAACCAATAGAAGCGTTGTGGCCATGCTCATGGGTTCCTGCTTCGAGCGGCAACATGCCTGCTAAAATTTTGAGCAGAGTCGATTTGCCGGCACCATTAGGGCCAACAAGCACTGTGCGTTGACCTCGCTCCACTTCAAGATTTAGGTTTTCATAAACGACATGATTGCCGTAAGCCTGCTTGACTCCGGTAAGTCGAGCAACTCGTTGTCCGCTACGTGGTGGTTGAGGAAATTTAAAATGAACCGTTGATTCGGCGCGTTCTGGTGCCTCAATGCGCACCATGCGAGCGAGTTGTTTAATACGATCTTGAGCTTGAGATGCTTTGCTAGCCTTGGCGCGGAAACGATCGATGAAACGTTGCAGTTCAGCAATTTCACGCTGCTGGCTTTTATAGGCAGCGAGCTGCTGTTCCTCGCGAGCCGCTTTTTGTTCTAAGAAAGAATCGTAATTGCCGTTGTAATGATGAAGTTTCCGATGGCGGATTTGAATCATCGATTCACAAATGGCATTGAGAAATTCTCGATCGTGGGAGATGGCAAGAATAGCACCACTGTAGTTCATGAGATGATTTTGAAACCAACCAAGTGATTCGAGATCGAGGTGGTTAGTCGGTTCATCCAGCATGAGGAGATCTGGCTCCATAACGAGAAGGCGAGCCAAATGCGCCCGCATAATCCAGCCGCCACTCATGGTGCGTGCCATACGATTGAAATCAGTTTCGCGAAAAGCGAGACCGCTTAAAATTCGTTTTGCTTTTGCTTCGAGAGAATAGCCATCATTTTCTGCAAAGAGCGCCTGTGCCTCTTGATGAACCATATCATCTTCATCAGGATGATTCCGGAACATTGTATAAACTTCTTCCATTTCAGGATTAATACTGCAGGCTAATTCTAAAATGGTTTCATCGCCTGAAGTTGCATTTTCCTGGGGGAGGTAACCAATTTTGACATTACGCTCCAGAGAAATTGTTCCTGAGTCAGGCGAGGCTTCTTTAAGGATGAGAGAAAAAAGAGTCGACTTGCCTGCGCCATTAGCACCGATGAGGCCGATACGATTGCCACGATTGACTTGAAGCGAGGCTTCTTCAAAGAGGGCATACCCTCCGAAGGATTTTGAGAGATTAGAAGCAGTTAACATGGGGAAAGAAATGTGGGGGAAGTAAAGAGTAAAGAGTAATGGGTAATGAGTGAAGAGGCTATATTTGCTGCGGTAGATAATTATGAAAAGATAGTCTTAGAAAAATGAGTCTTGGAAATACTAATTCATTTCCGATCTTAAAAATACTCATTACCCTTTACTCATTACTCTTTACTGAGTCGCTTGCGACGCATCCCATCTTGTGAATGGATGAATCGATAAATTTGAATTGCAGTAACGAGGATCATCGGAGACCTCCTGGCCAATCCAGGGAGGGAGTTTAATGATCGCATCTGGTTTATCAAGTTCAATCTCAGCAACGATGAGTCCTTCATTCTCTCCGTGAAATTCATCCACTTCCCAAGTCATTCCTTCATGCAGAATTTTGTAGCGTGTTTTGATGACCAGGGGCGTAACGCAAAGGTGCTGTAATTCTTGAGCTTCATCAAAAGGAATTTCATATTCGAATTCAGGGCGAGCGATTTCGTTAGTTTTTCCTTTGATGGTGAGAAAAGCTTTTTTTCCTTCCATACGCACGCGGACTGTCGGGTTGGGGTATTGGGAAAGATAACCTTGGCAATAGGCTTCACCAGTGGCTCCAAGGCGCCACGCATCGCTCGTGACTAAAAATTTTCGTTCGATTTCAATAGGCATAGATAAAAATTAAGGCGTGTCATCAATTAAGCATTCCTCTGTTTCAGCACAGAAAAAATACGATGTTGAATTTTAGTGGTAACAACCGTTACGTCACAGACGTCATTCCAGCGGACGCTGGAATCCAGCGGCTGTCGATCTTTATTTTTGTTTTCGTAAAAGTGTTTTTGATTTTACCTGTCATTCTAAAGTTTTGACGCTAAAATTCCAATCTGAATTGACCTTCGCTGGATTCCAGCGTCCGCTGGAATGACGGTAGTGTGATTAGAGTTAAGCTAGTAGCAGATTCCTTTTATTGATGGTTTCTGTTTTAGATAGCAATGATAACCCTTAATTGATGGCATGCTCTAATCACAAAGAACACAAAAAATGGAGCCTCTGGGGAAGGCTCCATTTTCGTGAGGCAGGAAGGGATACTTCCATTGCCTCTATTGAGAATGAGTTAAATTTAGTTTTGTTTACGAAGGGTGACAGTGCCTAGTGCTTGATCACTGCTGTGTTCATTGCTTTCAACAAGGTGTAAGGCATCAGACTGAGTGCTATCAATGACTAAAGTTCCATTAATGAGCTTAGCTCCGTTGCTCAATTTATAAGACGGAATCATATCAAGGAGATCAGCTGGGACTGGAGAGAGAGTGTTATCTCCATCGTTGAAGCTGTAAGTTCCATTGATGATTTCTGTGCCATCGGTGAGCGTAAGCGAGGAAACCGTTAGCGTAGAGCCTCTCAAGTCAACGACGGCATTAGGACTCAAAACCATCGTGGCGTTGGAATCCAAGGAAATAATATTTTTGACCGTCAAGGTGCCATCAACAATGAGTGTTGAGTCAGTCTTAAAAGAAAGAGTGTCGACAGTAAAAGAATCGGTGATTGCTTTTGTGCCTTTAATAACAAAGTGAGCATCAGTTGGAATGCTGTAATAAATAGTCTGGTCTGTTGTGCCAAATTTAACAGTAGTACCAGTACTAACAAGATTGTTGTTTATAATGTCAGTGCATTGAGCTGCCGCCGTTCCAAGCGAGAAGAGGCAGCTAGTAAGCGTTGCACAGGTGATGAGGAGCAGGCGAGCTGCTTGTGATAAGAATGATGGATTTTTGGTTTTCATGAGGAAAACAGCATTGGCAGAAAAGAGATTGCTTTTAAAGAAAAAAATTGGCTGTTCAAAAATTTTTTCAACCGCTCGTGTTGGCTTGTTTAAAAAAATTCTCAAAGCTAGGATCACTTCCATGTTCTTTATTGAAAAATGGATGATCTATGCCTTAGCTGCTGCCATCCTTTGGGGAGCTAGCTATGCCGCGAGTGGGTTGTTATTACGCTCTGCAATAACGCCTCTCTTTTTCTATTTTTGTTATTCCTGGGTTGGCGCGGTTACGGCGACGATCGTTTTTTTTGTGCGCGGAGCAAAAGGTAATTTTTTATCACAACTCAAAGAACTTCCGGCTGCTCATGCAGGATGGTTTCTCTTTTCTCTCATCGCTGCTTCGCTTGGAGCCTGGATGACCTATCAAGCTGTTGGCGCTAAGAATGCGTCACTCGCATCCATGATTGAAATTTCTTATCCTCTCTTTGTCATCCTCTTCACCTGGCTTTTTTTTCAAGAATTTCAACTCAACTTAATGACCTTTCTTGGCGCCTTTTTTGTGATCTTTGGAGTGATGTTGATTCTTAAATATGCGCCATGAAAAATGAAACTCCTCAATGCATCATCATCGCTGGCCCTAACGGAGCGGGAAAGACAACCTTTGCAAAACAATTTTTGGCACAGGAGGTAGATATTATTCATTTTGTGAATGCAGATCTGATCGCAGCAGGGTTGTCACCATTGCGACCTCAGCTTGCTGAAATAGCAGCAGGACGACTTTTTCTTTCTGAGTTAAAAAAATTAGCTGCGGCAAAAATTGATTTTGCTTTTGAGACAACATTGAGTGGACACGCTTATCTCCGATTTTTAAAAAAATGGAAAGCAGAAGGATACTTTATAAAAATAATTTATTTACGGATCAACTCCCCTGAGTTATCGTTAGATCGCATTGCAACTCGAGTAACTCAAGGAGGTCACGATGTCCCGAGAGAAGCTGTGTTGCGGCGATTTGATCGAAGTTGGAATAATTTTGTTAATTTTTATCGTGAACTCGCTGATAAGTGGGATGTCTATGAAAATTCGTCAAACCAATTTCAACTCTTAGAAAACAATGAAACAAAGAGAGACTAAAAAAGTTTATCAGGATGAGTGGACTGCCGCTATCGAACGCGCCCTTACACGCGCTGCTGAAGAGGCTCGCAAGGTGGCTCGTTTTTATGGAACGCCGATTTACATTCAGGAGAAGGGCGGCAAGGTTATTGCGGTCAAACCGTAATAGTGCGAAGCAATTCTAAAGCTTCCTCTCGCGTTGAGATTGTATTTTCCAGCTGAGCATCTTTGACGGTTTGTAAAACTTTTCCAAATTGAGGTCCCTGCTTCATTCCAAGTGCAATCAAGTCCTGACCTGTTACTAGGGGAGGCGGAATGAGTGGCATGTTGGCGAACTCTTCTTGTTTTTGTTGGAGTAACTCGTAATTGTCGAGCATGCCATGGCTCGAAGTGCAGTCGACACGATGCAGTTCCAGTTCATCTTCAAAGGTGGGACGTGCCATCAGGCGCCGCAAGGTGGAAAGGCGCATTTTTTGGACATCTTTGAAGCTCATGTGGAGCCGCACGGCAGGGAGCACGGCCTCGCTGATCTCATTTGAAAAACGGAGGCGCTGTAAAATTTTTTCTGCCATCCTCGCGCCGACTTGATCATGAGCGTAGAAGCGCATGCGACCATTTTCATCAACCGTTCGTGTTGCCGGCTTGCCGATGTCATGAAATAAAACGGAAAGCACCAATGGCAACGATACTTTTTCTGGAAGCATTTCTAACATCAGCCGTGTGTGCACGAAGACATCGCCTTCGGGATGAAATTCAGGAGGCTGCTCGCATCCCTTGAGGTGTTCTATTTCTGGAAGAAGAATTCCCAAGAGGCCGCTCTGATCTAGCAGATCAAAGCCACGCAAGCGATGGGGGCTGAGTAAGATTTTTTGCAGCTCATCTCGAATGCGTTCGGCGCTGACAGCATGAATCTCTGGCGCCAGCTCACAGACAGCTTTCCAGGTCGCTGGATCAATTTCAAAACCGAGTGTCGTTGCGAAACGAATGGCACGAAGAAGACGAAGTTTGTCTTCCGTGAAACGCTCGCGGGGATTGCCGATGGCGCGAATCATTTTTTTAGAAAGATCCTCGCGTCCCTTCACATAATCAAAAACCTCTTTCGAGATGGGATCATAAAAAAGTCCATTGATAGTGAAGTCACGTCGCTTGGCATCTTCTTCAGCATTCGTAAAAGTGACGTTGGTAGGATGGCGTCCATCACGATAACTTCCATCATGACGAAAGGTTGCCACTTGAATTTCGGCTTGCTCTTCCAAAACAACAATGACTCCAAATTGTGCTCCGACCGCAACCGTGCGTGAAAATAATTTTTCAATCTGCTCGGGCAAAGCCTCCGTCGCAATGTCGTAATCATGCGGCTCCAGGCTTAACAACATGTCGCGAACACAACCTCCTGCAAAATAGGCCTTGTGGCCGGCATCGCGGAGTTTTTGAAGAACGTTAAAGGCGGAAGAAAAAATCATGGAAGAAGAAAGATAAGAGAATAGCCACAAAGAACCCAAAGAACGCAAAGAAAAAAACTTGTTCCCGCGAAGGAGGGAATCCATTCCCATTATTTCCTTCTTTGATTTCTTTGGGTTCTTTGTGGCTAATTTTTTTGCAGCCCTTTTCAATTCCAAAAGCGTCGATCCAAGCTCCGATAGCTCAACGCTTCCAAGAGGTGTTCCGTTTCAATGCATTCAGAATGCATGAGGTCAGCAATGGTTCGGGCCACTTTCAAAATGCGATCATAAGCACGGGCGCTAAAATTTAATTCGGTGATCGCTTTTTTGAGGAGCTCTTGGCTTTCTTTTTTGAGGGAGCAATGTTCTCGAAGTTGAGTCGGAGTCATCCGTGCATTGCACTTAGTTTTTTGCTGAGCAGAAAAACGTTGCTGTTGGAGGTGGCGGGCCTCAATGACCCGCTGGCGGATAGCCGCAGAAGGTTCTCCCAGTTCTGTTGCAGCAAGTTCGTTGTATTGAATGGCAGGGGCTTCAACATGCAAGTCAATACGATCAAGGAGAGGTCCTGAGATTCGTTGACGATAGCGTTCCCGTTGCAAGGGAGAGCAGCGGCAGGTTCTGTTCAAATCGCCATAGTAGCCGCACGGGCAGGGATTCATGGCAGCAACAAGCATGAAAGCCGCGGGAAAGGTCATCGTGCCTGAAGCTCGCGAGATGGTGACCTTCGCATCTTCTAGTGGCTGGCGGAGCACTTCGAGCGTCGAGCGGCGAAATTCAGGAAGCTCATCCAGAAAAAGTACGCCATGATGAGCGATGCTGATTTCTCCAGGCGTGATGTTAGTTGAACCACCGAGAAGCCCAACATCAGAAATGGTGTGATGAGGATCTCGAAAAGGACGTTTTCTGATCACCGCTGTGTCAGGTGGCATCAGGCCGCAGACACTATGGATCTTAGTCGTCTCCAAAGCCTCTTCCAATGAGAGTGGCGGCATGATGGTTGGAATGCGACGCGCCAGCATCGATTTTCCTGAGCCTGGAGGGCCGATGAGAAGAAGGTTATGGCCTCCGGCAACGGCGACTTCCACAGCGCGCTTGACTTGGTGCTGACCTTTAACCTCGGAAAAATCAACGCCAAAGTTTTCTTGATACTCTAATAAGCTCGAAGGATTTTCCTGAGCCGGGACTAGGTCTTTTTCCATGGAAAGAAATTCATAAGCCTCGCGCAAATTTTTAACGCCATAGACATCGATCCCTTCGACAACGGCTGCTTCACGAACGTTGGCCAAGGGAAGGATGACTGCTTTTTTTCCTTGTGCTCGTGCTTCCAAAGTCAATGGCAGCGCTCCTTTGATCGGACGAATCTCTCCGGTCAACGCTAGCTCGCCAGCAAGGTAGCAGCGATCGAGGCGTGGCAATGTTGCTGATTCAGCCAGGGCAACCATTCCAATGGCAATGGGAAGATCAAAACGCGGCCCCTGTTTTTTGATGTCTGCAGGCGCAAGGTTCACGGTGGTCCTCGTGCGAGGCCCTCTGTAGCCACTATTGCTGATGGCTGCAATGACGCGGTCTTTGCTTTCTCGAACAATTGTGTCGGGAAGCCCAACCACAATAATGGCAGGATCTCCAGAGCCTGCGTGGATTTCAATTTCAACTTCAATGGCATCAATGCCAATCACAGCAGCGGAAAAGACTTTGGTTAACATAACCGACAAGCATTCCCAAGAACATCTCACAGGTCAAAGAGTAAAAGAAAAAATGAACAAAAAGGGAAAACTAGCGTCAAACATTTGAAATTTTTAATTCGACCTTTTTCTTATTTTATGCCTATCAAATCTGACTATTTTATTGTTCAACGTTATTTCAACAATATCATGTCGGCTGTACAAGAGCCTTCAGAGCCTCTGCACGCTGGGTATCATGAATCTACTCCTCAAGATGAACAGATTGAAATTCATCGGTTGGAAAATAGTAAGGCTTCTCCAATGGTGAATCTCAATATCAAACAGCGTATTTAGAGCATGTCCTAAATTCTACTGATGCGGCGAAGAGCTGTGTCGCGCCGGTGCTCGCGTCATCGAGTATTAAATATACACTCAGCCGCTCTGCGCTGTCGCTCCTTGCTCTTCATGCGACTCGCTCGCTCCCGCGAGGCTCGCCTCTTCGAGGCTGCCTTCGGCAGTCGATCCGACGGCTGCCACGCCGTACGTATTCACATCAGCGAATTTTGAACACGCTCTCTTTATTCCATTAAGAGAAGTAAAAAAGTCTCTCGGTTGCCAGTTCCCCACATAAGTTTTAAAAAGCACAAGAAGTTTTTTTGAACGTTTCTTCAACTGAGGTTGTCTAACAAGAAACGAGCGATTTTTAGAGATTGTGAGTTTTTCTTAAGCCATCAACCAAAAACATTATGTCCATCGAAGATACTGATCCCAGCTTGCAGCGTTATTTGAAGGAAGTTTCTCAATACCCTTTAATTTCTGCTAAACGAGAAATTGAATTATCCGTTCTTATCAAAAAGGGAGACAAGGAAGCCATTGCAGAAATGACACGTTCTAATCTACGTTTGGTGATTAAGATTGCTCGCGAATATGCTAATTTAGGAGTGCCTCTATTAGATCTTATTTCCGAGGGGAACATTGGTCTCATTAAAGCAGTAAAGCGATTTGATCCTTCAAAAGGTGGAAAGATGAGCACCTATGGTTCTTGGTGGATTAAACAAGCCATTAAACGAGCTCTTGCTAATCAAAGTAAAACAATTCGTCTGCCGATTCACCTCATTGATAAAATTGCTAAGATTCGTCGTGTTAGTGAGAGCATGAGTGAGGCTCTTGGGCGCGAGGCTACGAATGATGAGATTGCCGAAGAAATTGGACTCAATGCTGCAAAGGTAGCACAACTTAAAGAAGTAGCTTGTCGCCCCACTTCGTTGGATGCTCCGATGGGAGAAGATAACGACATGGAATTTTCTGAAACGATTTGTGATGAAAGTGCGGTTGATCCTTTTTGTACGCTTCGTGAAAAAGACATGTATGACCAACTGACGGATCTTCTCGAAAACTTGGATGAGCGCGAACGTTTTATCATTAGCAATCGATTTGGCCTTGATGGTTCAGAGCCCATCACCTTAGAAGAAGTCGGTGCTAAGATGGGGGTGACTCGCGAACGTATTCGTCAATTGCAAAATAGTGCACTCAATAAAATGCGTCGAGCTTTCCGAGGAAAAGAGGTTGTTACCTTCTCCTCATTTATGACGGTGACGGCCTGACAAAAGTAATGGGTAAAGAGTGTTTTTTGCATTCGCATTTCCACTCTTGTCCAAAATAAAATCTACCAACAGAAGAAAAGGTTCATTCCCTCGAAGGCGGAAAAAAGAATACTTTCGATTCAAATTTTGACTACACTTACACACTACCGTCATTCCAGCGAACGCTGGAATCGAGGCGAAGGTCAATTCACATTTGAGTAGTAGCTATCAAAAAAATTTAAAAAAGTTGATGAGGATTAAACAACACTTTTACGAAAACAAAAACAAAGATCGTCAGTCGCTGGATTCCAGCGTCCGCTGGAATGACGGTGGTGTAGTTAGAATGTGGCTAGTGGCTGTTTTTCTTCTTTTGATTGGTTTTATTTTATACAAGAGTGAAGTTTTTTTTCTGCACCAGCCTTCTGCGGCTCTCTCCATAATGCTTTCTCGTCAACACGAGCAAAATTCACCTCAAGCGAGTGCCGATCACAGGGCGCCTTTGTCGGTTTCTTCTTCTAAAACAGCGGCTCCTCTTCATGCTCCTTCAAAGGAAGAATTGAAAGAGTTTCCTGAGGCACGTGTTGTGGAGGCTCTTGAAATCGAGGGGTCCAACCCTGGAGAAAAAATATGCATGCGGATTTTAGAAACACATTTTAAAGATCCGTATATTCGAACCGAAGAGACGATTGATGAAGCATCTGGAGTTCTATTGCATCGCAGTGAGATGGCTGCCGAGCATCTTCTTGTTCGACTGCCAGCAGATGAGAATCCTGGAACTTTTCTCAATCGCCTTGGGCCTGATGCCATCGCGTTGGAACGAGTCACGGCCAAAGAACCGCTCTATCGCTTGCAGTTAGGCTCTCATTCCTTAGCAGTAATGCCGCGAGTCTTTGCTGAAGTGGCCAACAAGCAACTTTCTGGTCTCACTGAGGAGCCTGATTTTTTTGTACATGCAGCGATGAAGCCCAATAATCCTTTGTACAGCCAGCAATGGTATCTCTGGAAAAGTTGTTTTGGTATTTCTGGATGGAATGCTTCCACTATCTTTTTTTCGGGCATTGATGCTGTTGATGCATGGGATATACAAACTTCTGCTGAGTCTGTTGTGGTGGCAGTGATCGATACTGGCATTCGCTACACGCATGAGGATCTTGCCGCCAACATGTGGCATGAAGACGATCCGATTTATGGAACTATTTACGGATGGAATTTTTCAGTGAAAGATGATGATATTAAAAAAAGTGATCCGATGGATGGCTTTGGTCACGGAACGGCTTGTGCTGGGATTATTGGGGCCGTTGGTAATAGTGGCGTTGGAGTGGTGGGTGTTGCTTGGAATGTAAAACTCATGGCGTTAAAGTTTTTGAATGATCAAGGAGTGGGTCTTGTCAGTGATGGAGCAAGCGCTATCGATTTTGCCTGTGAGCATGGAGCCAAGATTTTGAACTGTAGTTGGGGTTATGTTTCTTCTGAAGAAGATCCTGTTTTTAAAAATGTCATTTCTAATAATGACTCATCAGTCTTGCAAGCAGCCGTCAGTCGAGCGCGAGATCAAGGTGTTATCGTTGTTGCGGCAGCAGGGAATGAAGGAAAAGATAATGACTTGAATCCAGAATATCCGGCGAACTATCCGCTCGATAATATTGTTTCAGTAGCCTCAACGACGGAAGATAATCAGCTGGCTTCTTTTTCGAGCTATGGCGCAACAACAGTTCACTTGGCAGCACCAGGAGAAGAAATTTTTTCAACGTGGGCAAGAAGTGATTCTGATTACCTTGACGCGCAAACACGACAAAAAATCTTGGGTGCGAGTAATGCCAGTGAGGTTGATAAAGCGCCGTGTGGCACTTCATTTTCAGTGCCTCAAGTTGTCGGAGCATTGGCGCTCTTAAAGCAACAATTTCCAACATGGACCTATCAACAGCTTATTGCGAGGGTCATTGGTACAAGCGATAAAATTCCTTCGCTAGTAGGAAAGATGATCGGCGGAAAATTAAATCTGGCGAGGGCGTTGGGGGGAGGTTGATCAGTGCTCAGTTCCTTCAGCCCTCAGCCTGCTGAAGAGCCCTCCATAACGAAAGCGCGTTGAGGCATTGTGGACGGCTGTTGTGAATGCCTTTTTTTGTCCTAGTAGCATCACAAGCCTGCGACCGCGGGTGAGGCCGGTGTAGAGGAGGTTGCGTTGCAACAGCAAATACTGTTGCATCGCAAGAGGCATGACGACGACAGGAAATTCAGAGCCTTGGCTTTTGTGAATCGTGATAGCGTAGGCGAGGGTGAGTTCATCCAGTTCAGAAAAATCATAAACGACCTTGCGGACATCAAAATGCACCGTGAGATTTTTTTCCGCAATATTGATCGTCTTAATGCGCCCAATGTCGCCATTGAAAACTTCTTTGTCGTAATTGTTGCTAGTTTGCAGAACTTTATCGCCTTCACGAAATACAGTCCCATAAGCTGAAGTCTCGCTGCGATACTCTTGAGGAGGGTTGAGCCTCTCCTGCAGTTTGAGATTCAGTTCGCTAATGCCAAGGGTTCCTCGGTGCATCGGAGCCAAGACTTGAATATCCATGATCGGATCAACGCCGAGGCGCTTAGGAATGCGGTCGCGAACGATGGTGAGGAGTGTCGATAAAATTTCTTCTGGTTCTTCGCGCTCTAGAAAAAAGAAATCATGAGAAGCGCTCTCGGTGCCAGGCTCAGGCAACGTTGGCAGTCTTCCTTCGTTAACAGCATGAGCTGCTTCAATGATTTGACTTCCTCCTGACTGTCGGAAAATTTCTTTCAAGTGCACGACCGGCACCACTCCGCTTCGAATGATATCGGGCAAAACAAGACCTGGTCCAACGCTTGGCAGCTGATCGACGTCGCCGACAAGAATCAGTCGTGCTTTGGGAGGGTGTGCCAGGAGGAGGCGACTCATGAGTGGAACATCAACCATCGAGGTTTCATCCACAACGAGCACGTCTGTCTCCAAAGGATTATCAACATCACGCTGGAAGCGTCCTTTGGCAGGCAAGAATTCTAAAAGCCGATGAATTGTTTTTGCTTCGAGTTGCGTGGCCTCGCTGAGTCGCTGCGCAGCACGGCCTGTTGGAGCGGTCAAGAGGCAGCGGAGTTTTTTGGCTCGTAAAATCATCAAGAGCGATTGGATGAGCGTTGTTTTTCCAACACCAGGGCCGCCCGTGATGACGACGATGCGATGTCCCAGTGCTATGCGTAACGCTTCGCGCTGACTATGTGACAAGGTGCGACCGGTTTTTTGTTCTACCCATGGAATCGCTTTGTCAGGATCGATGAAAGGAGTTGGAGCTGCAGCATCGGCGAGATGATGGAGTCGGCTAGCAATGATCTCCTCGGCGACGCGAAGATGAGGAAGAAAAATAAGTTCTTTGCCAGCAATGCGTTCAAGCGTGACGCGTTGATCGTGAAGATGACGCTCGAGAGCCTGTTCGACAACGCTTTCTCCTACCTCAAGAAGCCGCAGGGCTGCTTGGATGAGATCCTCGCGAGGCAAGGCACAATGGCCTTCTCCGGTTGCCTCCGTCAAGAGATGATCAATGGCGCCTCGCGCACGCAAGAGCGAATCTTGTTCAAACCCCAACTTCATCGCCACCGCATCAGCAGAATGAAAGCCGATGCCATGAATGTCGCGAGCGAGTGTGTAGGGATTGGCGCGAATGATGGCGACCGCATCTTCACCATAAGTTTTATAAATGCGAGCAGCGCGGTTCGTGCTGACGCCGTGAGCGTGAAGAAAAAGCATAATGTCGCGGACGACCTTTTGCTCTGCCCAAGCCTCTTTGATTCGCTGGCGACGTTCGCGACCGATTCCATCGACTTCTTCGAGGCGCTTGGATTGGTGTTCGATAATGTCAAAAACTTGTTCGCCAAATTTTTTGACAAGCTTTGTTGCATAGACAGGCCCGATGCCTTTGATAAGGCCACTTCCTAAGTATTTTTCAATGCCTTCTAGCGAGGTTGGGGGCTGCGTCTTGAGGGTGCGCGCTTTCATTTGCAGGCCATGATCCTTATCTCGCTGCCATGTTCCTTGCGCCGTGATCCATTCTCCCGGTGTCACCGCTGGAAGCGTGCCAACCACGCAGACAAGCTCGCGATGGCCTTCTGCTTGAACTTTTAAAACGCAAAATCCATTTTCAGGATTATGAAAAGTAACTCGTTCCACAAGCCCGCTGAGTGCATCTTCTGGGCCACCAGGAATGGTGACGCTATGTTGCGATCGTGAAGAAGTTCGGCGATTCATAGAGAGCAGGTTACAGGTTGCAGGTTATAGGTTACAGGCCAAAATTTGAGAAAGAATGTCACTCTTGTCCAAAATAAAACCTACCAACAGAAGAAAAGGCCTTGCTAACTACACTCTACCTACACTTACACATTGCCGTCATTCCAGCGAACGCTGGAATCCAGGAGACTTTCAAGAAAGAATTGATGGTCTTATAAAATAAAGCATCACTTCTTTTTTAAGAAAGTATTTTTTCCTTTTGCGACATCATACCACTTTTACGAAACGCCGTTTCAAAAGTGAAGTGCAACACTCTGCTCTGAAAAGCTAGCATTATGGGTTACTCAAAGGTGTGTTGCTTTTTGTTAGGTTAGACTTGAGGGTAGGAACAGGAAAGCGAGCAGGCAAGGAAGAATTAGATGGCACGTGGAGAAGCCAAAGATGAAGGTATTCACGCAAGGTTGGAGGTACCGAGGAGCGAAGCGACGAGGCTCCGAG
>JAPLTJ010000038.1 GCA_026398175.1 Verrucomicrobiia bacterium
AGTCCGGTTCGATGAGGGGTAGAGGTAAAACGGTCATTGGCTTTATGCCTGTCCCCCCGTAACCTCTGCCTACTATACAGGCTCTAAAAAAACGCTACACCCAAACGTCATTCCAGCGGACGCTGGAATCCAGCGACTGTCGATGTAGAATTGATGATCCCTTAGAGCATTTTCACTAAAGTTGTAGCCGCGCATTGCGGCGTCACTCCGGTGCTCGCGTCCTCGAGTATTAGATATACACTGCGGGTCTGCGCTTCTCGTTCCTGGCACTGCATCGGCTACAACTTCATTTAAAACGCTCGAAAGCATTTCTTCCTTTTTCAACATCATGCCACTTTTACGAAAACAAAAATAAAGATCTACGGCCGCCTTGATTCCAGCGTCCGCTGGAATGACGGTAATGTATAAGTGTAGGTGGAATGCGGTTCGGAAGTGTCCTGGTTTCTGCCTTTGGAGGAATGTAGTTCCCTTCTGCCTTCGCAGGAATGAACCTTTTCTTCTGTTGGTAGATTTTATTTTGGATAAGAGTGAGACGAAACTTAAAATTGAGAGTGCCTCTCCTAAAAACGCTTTATTTGACCTGCAATGGGCCTCTGTTAGGTGGGGTGCTATGGTCATAGCGGCCTGTTGAAAAATCTTGATTTCAGTGAAGCATCTAGAGAATCAAGATGTTACTAATAATATTTCGTTCTTGCCGCAGAGGGGGTCCCACAGTTTTCTCTGTAGAACAGTGCTGGTTTTGTCAGCAAAAGATGAAAATGGTTGGAAAAGAGAGGCTTTTTAGGGGCTCTCCTGGAAGTATTGCCTTTTCTGGGATGCTCTACTTCGTCAAAAAATAACCGCGCTGCTTTTCACTGATCGGGCGTCCCAATTTTTCCATGACGAGGAGCATATCTTCCCAGACTTTTCTTTTTTCGGTGAGGGAGGGAGAGTAAAGAAGGTAAGCAGGATGATACGTTACCATGGTGGGAATGCCTTGAAAGTCGAACCAATTGCCTCGTGCATCGCGCATGGGAATAGCTTTTCCGAGTAGGCCCTCAAGAGCCGTAGCGCCAAGAGCAACTAAGACGCGTGGTTTGATGAGATCGATTTGTTCTCGCAGCCACGGCAGACAAGTTGTCATTTCTTCCAGCTTGGGTTTGCGATTTCCTGGAGTGTTGGGTGGCATGTTGGGTCGGCACTTGAGGACATTGCCAATAAAAATATCTTCGCGTTGATACTCCATCGCGTTGATAATTTTTGTTAACATTTTTCCTGCCCTTCCGACAAAAGGTTCGCCGAGGAGATCTTCTTTTTCACCCGGCGCTTCTCCCACAAACATTACCTCTGTAAACGGGTTGCCAACACCAAAGACAACTTGCGTGCGGCTTGCAACAAGATTAGGGCAGCGTGTGCAGGCGAGGGCTTGTTCGCGCAGGGCTGCTAATTTTTGAATGCGATCTTGTTGATCGGCCTCAGCGATTTTAAGAACAGATTCTTTGGGCTGATGCTGAAAGGGAGTTGCGGCTGCTGTTTTTTTCAATAACGTCTGGAGGCTCTTGCGAGAAGCCTTGGGGCGTGGCGAAAGATTGCTATTCATTTTACGCAAGAGCGGCTCGATCTTGTCGAGGGCTTGTTGGAAGGTGGGTTTGTTAGTGGACATGGAAATGAAGAAAAAAAGAAATTAGCCACAAAGAACACAAAGAACACAAAAAAAGAGGGAGTCAGCTTTATTTTTTTCTTTGATTTCTTTGAGCTCTTTGTGGCCATTCTTTTCTTTGACTTGTATTTTTTGAGGCTAGCTTTTCGCAGTTTGAATTTTTATCGGCTTCCACGGCACAAGTTCAAATTCCTTCGGCATCGGAGCCTCAACGATGATGTTCTTGCCAGTTTTTGGATGAGGGAATTGAAGTTTCCAGGCGTGAAGAAGATGTCGTTGCCAATGATCGCGCTTTCCATAAAGCGGATCGCCGACAACGGGGTGTCCTAATTGCTGAAGATGAACGCGAATTTGATGCATGCGTCCTGTGTGAGGAGAGCAGGCGAGAAGACCATGGGTGGCTGTCGCAGCGAGCACTTCATAATCGGTCGTGGCATCGCGTCCTAAGGGCGGACGGCGGACCGTCATTTTAAGCCGTTGGACGGGGTGCCTGCCAATGGGAAGGGAGATGGTTCCTCTTTTTTGTCGAGGAGATCCTATTGTGATCGCAAGGTAAGTTTTGATCATTTTTCTTTCTGAAAAAAGTTGAGAGAGGGCGGCATGGATCATGTCGTTTTTGGCAACGACGATGCATCCACTCGTTTCTTTATCGAGACGGTGAACGATTCCGGGACGATAAGATTGGTCTGCTGAAAGATGCGTGAAGCGATATAACAGCGCATTGACCAGCGTTCCTTCTTCATGGTCAGTGCCAACATGAACGACCATGCCTGATGGCTTGTTGATTACAAGAAGATCTTCATCTTCGTAGATAATTTCTAATGGAATATCTTCGGCGAAGGCCTTGGCAAGAGGCTTGGGAGATGGTTCTTCAAAAGTGAAAAGATCGCCCTCTCGGACTTCATCTCGAGCGCGAACGGGAGCTCCCGCTAAAGTTATATGACCTTCCTTGATGAAGCCTTGTATTTTGGAGCGAGAATGATTTGGCAGATGTTCTACTAAAAAAAGATCGACTCGTTTTTTGCGGTCAGCAGTAGTGGCGAGAATAGTTTGAGCGGAGAGGTGAGTTTCTTGGTGCATTGAAAAATCTATCAAATAGACCAGGAAGGGAGTTGACAAGTAGGATATTGAACAATTAGCATATTCGTCCCTTCTTTTTAAATATTACCTCAATTTTATGGCTACTCAAGTTATCCTCACGGAAGCAATTTCCTCACTCGGCGCTGAAGCTGATATCGTTAAAGTTCGCCCTGGCTACGCTCGCAATTTTCTTATTCCTCACGGCAAAGCATTGGAGGTAACTCCTGTTTCCTTGCGGAAGGTGAATCAATTGAAAGCTAAGCGTGCAGAGCGCGAAGCTCGCGAGTTAAATGAAGCAGAGGGCCTCGCTTCTAAGATTAACAAATTGCGTCTCACGATGAAACTTGAGACAGGCATGGCAGGTAAAGCATTTGGTTCTATTACGGCTGCTGACCTGATGGAGTTGATGCTTGCTGAATTAGAAGGAGTCGAACTTCCACGTCACGCTATCATTTTAGAGCGCCCTATCAAAGAGAGTGGTAAAAAAACAATTCAAGTTCGTCTTCATCCTGAGGTGACAGCAACGCTTCATGTAACTATTGCAGCAGATCCTAAAGCAGGTGAAGTTCTTGTTGAGGAAGACGGCGAAGAATAATTTTCATACCTATAGCCTGTAGTCTGTAGTCTGTAGTCTGTAGTCTGTAGTCTGTAGTCTGTAGTCTGTAGTCTGTAATCTGCAGCCTATTCATATGACAAGCAAACCGACAAAAGCATCTTCTGCTGCTAAGAGCGAAAAGCAGGGAGAACAAAAAAGTGCTTTTGTTGCTAAAAAGCAACTTCCTGAAGCCCATCGCGCTTTGCCAGCGAGTTTGGATGCAGAAATGGGAGTGCTTTGCTCTATTTTATTATCGCCGCGCGATTGCTTAACGCTCTGCATTGAGAAGATTGATGAATTTCATTTTCATCAACCGGCACACGGAACGATCTACAACACGCTTGTTCAACTTTGGAAAGATTCCAAACCGATTGACTTGGTGACCGTGACCCAAGCGTTAGCGGATCACAAATTGCTCGATTCGGTTGGCGGTCCCGCAGCCCTAGCACGCTTAATCCAATTTATTCCGACGGCAACGAACGTCGAATATTATTTAGATATCATGTGTGAGAAGTATCTTCTCCGCAGCATGATTTCTGTGTGTACGAAGTCAGCAGCCCGTTGCTATGAAGATCAGAGTGATGTCAAAAGTCTGGTTGATGATATCGAGAGTCAGATTTTTCAAATAAGTGAATCGCGAGTCAGTAATATTTTGCCAGAAATTAAAGACCAAGTTTTGCATGCCATCGATGCGATCGAAGGGATGCACAAAAATAAAGGAGCGCTGACGGGGCTTTCTACGGGCTTTGCGCTCCTCGATCAAATGACAGATGGGTTGCATCCGAGTGAAATGATTGTCATCGCAGCTCGTCCTTCCATGGGAAAAACAGCGATTGCGATGAACATCGCAGAGCATGTTGCCGTCGATCAAAACAAAGCGGTTGGTATTTTTAGCTTAGAAATGAGTTCGCAACAGCTTGTCCAGCGGATGCTCTGTTCTCGTGCAAAAGTTGATCTTAAAAAAGTGCGTGATGGTTTTATGGGCAATCGCGATATGAAAAATCTTTCTAGAGCAGCTGATGCTTTATCAAAAAGTAAAATTTATATCGATGATACGGCAGGTCTCAGTGTTTTGGAATTGCGTGCCAAAGCGCGCAGGTTGAAAGATCGGCACGACTTGAGCCTAATTGTGATTGATTATTTACAGCTCTTGCGTTCCATGACTCGTCGTGCTCAAGATAACCGTCAAATTGAAATCGCCGAAATTTCAGCAGGCATCAAAGCGTTGTCCAAAGAGCTCGCCATTCCGGTGATTGTTTTAGCGCAGCTCAATCGTGAATCTGAAAAGCGAAGTGATGGAAAGCCGCGTGTTTCCGATCTGCGCGAGTCTGGCTCGATCGAACAAGATGCCGATGTCGTTGGGCTGCTCTATCGCTCTGCCTATTTTGAAAAAGATGATGCAGCGCGCAGTGAAAAAGAGGGAGAGGCAGAACTCATCATCGCAAAACAACGTAATGGCCCAACGGGTGAAATTCCATTAACGTTCCTCAAAGAATATACACGCTTTGAGACGCGGGATTATCGGGCGGAAGAGGCGTAGCGCTGCCAGCAGCACTACGAGTAAAGAGTAAAAAGTAAAGGGTGGCTGGCGCAAATTAACGGGGTGCTGCTTTTTAAGGTTTGTTTTTTTGAAACGATACTCTTTCAAATAATGCTTTTGAAAATCTGATTTCATTCCGATCTTAAAAAGACTCTTCACTCTTTACTCTTTACTCTTCACTTTTCAGACTTCGGCTTTGCCTGAAATTCCTTTTTCTCAGGTGGCTCTTGAATTTTAGGAAGGGGAGGGAGTTCGCAAATCTCGCGATGAAATTCATCTTTGGCTTTTTGAAATTCATGGAAGATCTGCGCGAGTCCCCGCGCCAATAACGGAAGTTTTTTAGGGCCAAAAAGCACCAGCGCTAGGATGCCGATAAAAAGCCATTCCGGGGCTGCAGGCAATCCAAAGGCAAGGAAGAGTGGCAGAAGAGAATTCACAGGGATAGAAGCGATAGAAGGGATGAAGAAACAAAAAAATTAACCGCTGAATTCGCTAAAGGGTGCTAAAAATAAAAACTTGTTCCCGCGAAAGCGGGAATCCATTGTCGTCATTTTACTTTCGTGTTATTTCGCGTATTTCGAGGTTTGAAAAATTCTTAAAATCCCTTCTATCGCTTCCATCCCTGTGAATTTTTTTTCTTATTTTATTGCGCAGGCGCCGCAATACGGAATCCTACAAACTCATAACCGATAGCAGGGTTAGCCGTGATGCACGTTGTTCGCTTGAGTTCATCATTCTGTTGTTTTTTCCAAGAGCCGCCACGAATTACGCGCGTGCCCGCGTAGCCTGGATTGCAGACCCATTGGAATAGATCTCCACCCATGTCAAAAGTTCCGTAAGGTCCAGCTGATTGTCTAAAAGTTCCTACGGTTGTTAGGAAGGGAGCTTTCCCTCCATTAGAAAATTGATAATTCCAATAAAGAGGAAAGATTTTGCTGTCATCAGAATTGCTAGCAATAAAATAATTGGCGGCATTGTGATATCCTTTTTGATTGCTAGAAGTAGTATCGCTCTTGGTGGGATAGTTCCAATAGTCGCCTGTTCTTGTCCGTTTATAGTAGGCTGCCTTGTACCATTGATCTTCGGTTGGGAGAAAAAATTTGGCGCCATCACTCAAGTTGCAATAATCGCTTTTAGCAACTGTGGCTGTTTCATTCTCATCCTTCATAGCGCCGTTCAGAGTGTAGGCTCCCGTTTCTGTTGTCGTTGCATCTTCATTGCCGATGAGTTGACCATTGTGCATCCAGTTGCAAAAACGAGCTGCAGCAAACCAACTTGCATAGGCAATAGGAAGCTCGCTGGCAGCCATCTTCGTAGAATAAGTGAAAGAACCATCAGCCTCTGCTGTCCGGCTGATCGAGGCCACATTAGGATTGGAGTTCATTTTTTCGTTGTAGAGAGCAAAATGATCACTCTTACTAGCAACGGCGTTGAGGAATTGGCAATACTCGGATGCTTTAACATCATAAGTTCCCATTTGAAAATTTTGCGCCACAGCACCGCGTCCTGCGCTGAGAGGATTAGTGTCGGCAAGATTACCGGCGTCTGTTACAGGAACGAGAGCAATCTTGAGAAGCCCGGCGGCCTTCGCTTTTTTTTGTCCAATGGTTAAATTAGGAACCGCTGTAGAAGATGGTTGGATAGCAACAGCAAGAGTCGAGAGAAGTAGGGAGAGGAACAGACAAAGAGATTTCATAATAGAAAAGAGGTGGGGTGCTGCAGAAAATCTACTGCTCCTTTGCTCAATTTCAAGTTCTTATTTTTTTTATTGACCTTTTATTGAAATGGTGGGAAAAAGTGGGGTTAAGTGGAGCGAAATGGTTAATTATTCCATTTGCTTCTTTTTCGATCATGACTGCATCCTCATCTATCATTTACGCTGGAACGTTCGAACGGGCGATCGATGCTAAGCATCGGGTCACGATTCCTGCTGCTTGGTTGGGAAAAGGAAACAATGAGTTTCATTCGATTCCAAATCCCGTTGGAGAATGCCTCATCGTGATGCCTCCCACAGAATTCAATGAAATTGAAGCGCGCATTCAACAGAGCTCTGCTACGCCAGCAGAGAGGCGCAAAGCGATTCGACAATTTTATAGTCAAGCACGTTCGGTTATTGCCGACTCGCACGGACGGATTCTTTTTTCTGATGAACAATGTTCCGCTTTGAAACTGACTGGCAACATCGTGCTTGTAGGAGGCCGGAGTCGTTTTGAAATTTGGAATGCAAAACGGTGGGCTGCTGTTGCTGAAGAAGAACATACTTCCTTCCATAAGGTGGCCAATCTCATTGGACTGTAATGAACCTCACGTATCCCTCATCACTTTTTTCTCCTGCTTTCAGCATTGCTCTTGCTGAGACATGGGATCACCTTGCTGCGCGACTTCATCGCAAAATGGCTCTGGCTGCTTCAGGTACATGCCCTGAAAAAAAGCAAAAATTTTTTCCCAAACTTGATCAGCAAGAAACCCCCTCCAACCTCCAGACTCCAGTCTCCAGTGTGGCCGAAAGTGTTCAGTCATTCTCCCATCAGGCGGTTCTTGCTGAAGAGGTCGTTGCTTTTTTAAAACCACAATCAGGAAAAATTTTCTTCGATGGCACGTTAGGAGGGGGAGGGCATGCAGAACTCTTGCTTCAAGCTGGTGCTCGTGTAGTGGCTTGTGATCGCGATCCTGCGGCGCTTGCTCATGCAAAAAAGAAACTCGCTGCTTTTGGAGATCGTTTTGTTTGCTTTGAATCAAATTATGCAGAGGCGCCGCTGCACCTTGTTGCGATGGGCATCTCTCAAGTGGATGGCATCTTACTCGATTTGGGAGTCTCTTCCCACCAGATCGACACTCCAGAGCGTGGCTTCTCTTTTCAAAAAGAGGGACCGCTTGATATGCGGATGGGCAGCTCCGGGAGGACTGCTGCTGACATTGTTAATACAGGAGACTTGGCAGAGTTGGTAAAAATATTTCGAGAGTATGGTGAAGAACCACGAGCATTGAACTTTGCCACACGCATTATTCGCGAGCGGCATCATCAGCCTATCACAACAACGTTACAACTAGCTTCTCTCTTGGCACAAGGGATGCGTTCTGGGCCACGTCATCCAGCAACAAAAGTTTTTCAAGCACTTCGCATCGCCGTTAATGAAGAAATCAACTCGCTAGAATCAGCTCTGCCACAGCTTGCTGACATGCTGGCCTCGCAAGGTCGTTTTGCTGTCATCACGTTTCATTCACTAGAAGATCGGATTGTAAAACGTTTTTTTAAAAAGCATGCCGTAGCGGAAATTGATGATCCAACCTGGAGTGCTCCCAAACCTAACCCAGAACAGCTATTCCATCCTTCTCTACCTCATTCCGTTGTTGCTGACGCTGCTGAACTCGCCAATAACCGCCGTGCAAGAAGTGCAAGATTGCGCATGGCTGAAAAACTTTAACCAGAATATTTTATGATAAATCGTAGTGAGACGCTGCGCAAGGCCCATGGATACAAGGCGAACGAAAGATTTCGATGCGGTGGCTGTATGTCTCATACTGCCCAAATCGAAATCCGAGTCCAACGCAGTAGCAAAGGGTCTTCTGCAAGTCGTAATAGATTTATTATGAAATATTCTAGTTAACATCCATCCCCAATTATGAAAAAAATAAGCTTCACCTTCTGGCTCATGACGCGCAAAGCGGCTTGCAGACTGAGTTCCATCTTCCAATCCAAAAAAAATGTCCAGCTTCCGTAATACACATCAGCACAATCGTAAAAAAGCCAACAATGGCATTGAGGTGCCCCTGTTGACACAGTGGCTCATTCTCTTTTTTGTGTTGGGCTTGAGCGGTCTGTTTTTTGTTTATTTAAAAAATCAACAGCATGCGATTGGTAAGCAAACACGCATCATCGAAGAACAGCTCGTAGGAGCACATGCTCACAATGATGCTTTGATTGCAAAAATCACGGGGCTTACTTCTCGGGGAGCATTGCAGCATAAGTTGGATGAGAAATGCCTGGATCTTGTTCCCATTCCTGAAACAGCCATTGCTCGCATTACGATGCCGGCCTCTTCTCAAGAGGGAGACGGGATGAGAACGGCGAGTGTTTCTTTAAATTTCAAATAAATTTATTAACCGCGAGAATGCAAAGTAGAGAAAAAAGAAGAGAAGGAGAGACCACTAAACTCGCTAAAAAGACGCTAAAATAAAATTCTTTTTCGTGCTATTTCGCGTATTTCGCGGTTTAAATTTTTTCATTACTTTCTTCCATGTTTAGAAATACCAGCAATCGCATTGGCTTTGTCTGTTTTTTGCTGGCATCTCTTTTTACCTTTTTTGCTTTTCGGTTAGTTGACCTTCAGGTTGGTGGGCATGAAAAATTTTTGAAATTGGCTGCTGAAAAGCATGGTTTCAAACAGCCAATCTTTGCACAGCGTGGTGCCATTTATGATCGTCATGGAGAAGCCCTCGCTGTCAATGTTCCCGTGCGAACGGTGACAGCTGATGGAACGCGCATCAAAGATCCTGCTGCTCTCGCTCATATTGCGGCTCCTTTTTTAGGAGTGAAGGAATCAGAGTTGCTTTCCAGGCTCTCGACGAAGCGCCCTTATGTTGTCATTCAGAATGGCGTTTCAGAATTAGATGCAACAGCCATGATGAATGCTTTGGAAACAGCAAAACTTCAAGGACTCTATCTTCAGGAAGGGGCTCAGCGCGTTTACCCCAATGGAAAAATGCTTTGTCATGTTTTGGGATTTGTCGATCATAACGGGCATGGTGTGGATGGTGTTGAAAAGGTCTTTGATCAAGCGCTTGCTGGTCGCAATGGGTATCGTCATGTTGAGCACGATCGTAAGGGAGTTGAAATTGTTCTTTATCGAGGGCAAGAACAGCCAGCCGAGAATGGAAAAAATATCACGCTCACTATTGATATGGGACTTCAGGCGATTGTTGAAAAAGAACTCGATAATGCGATGGCCACCTATCATCCAGCTGGTGCAACTGCTGTTTTAATAGATCCCGTCACGGGTGAGATTTTAGCGATGGCGAGTCGTCCTAACTATGATCCCAATCATTTTAATGACGCCACTCCTGAGCAGATGAGGAATCGTGCTATCACTGATATGTATGAACCAGGCTCTGTCTTCAAGATTGTTGCTACCGCTGGTGCCATCAATGAAGGGATCGTTACGGAAAATACGCCGATCTTTTGTGAATATGGACATTTTCTCTACGGTGGAAAAATTTTAAAGGAAGCTAGCCATGAAGCTTTCGGTGAAATTCCTGTTAGGGATGTCTTGGTGCACTCTTCCAATATTGGTGCTGCTAAAATTGCACTCAAGATGGGAGATGATAAATATTATGAATATGTGAGGCGTTTTGGTTTTGGTGAAAAAACAAAAATTCAACTTCCCGGAGAAATTTCTGGCCTCGTGAATCCTCCTTCGCGTTGGGATAAGCTGACACTCACGCGCATGGCGATGGGGCAGTCAGTCGCGGCGACGGCCATTCAAGTGGTCATGGCGATGAGCACGATTGCTAATAGAGGAAAATTAATGATGCCGCAATTAGTTTGTAAATCTTCTGATGGAAGTGTTCCTGCTAATTCTGCCGTACGCCGCGAAGTTGTTTCTTCAGCTGTTGCGGAGATGATCAATGGTGCACTGAGTGATGTTGTCAGTAAGCGAGGCACTGCGATTCAAGCTAGGGTTGAGGGATACACTGTTGCTGGAAAAACAGGAACCGCTCAAAAAATTAATCCTCATGGCGGTTATTTAAATGATCGTTACATTGTTTCTTTTGCTGGTTATCTTCCTGCTGAAAATCCTCGCTTAGCAGCACTTGTTGTTGTCGATGATGCGCATGTTGCTAGCAGTGCTAATTACGGTGGTTTGGTGGCAGCGCCTGTTTTTTCAAAAATTGGAGAAGCTTCCGCGAGGTATCTTGATTTGCCCATGAATCCTGCGGAGCTCACATCAACTAATAAAAACAATTAACCGCAAAGAACGCAAAGAGCGCAAAGAAAGAAATAAAAAAATGAAGCTTCCTCAGTTGATGTTTTATGCTCAGTTGTATGATAATCTAACTTTGTAAATTTTGGAAAAATCACCGCCAGGTTTTTCTTTGCGCTCTTTGCGTTCTTTGCGGTTAATTTTCTTCTCTTTTCTTAAATCTAATTTTCAATGAAACTCGAACAACTCCTCAACTCAACTCAGATTCTTTCTATCGAAGGGGCTGTCACTTCGCTTGCAGAAATTGAAATCACTCAGCTCTGCTACGATTCTCGTCAGGTCACACCAGGTGCACTTTTTTTTGCACTACCTGGTGAGCGTGCCAAGGGAACTGCTTTTGTCCAAAATGCCATCGAGCTCGGAGCCGCTGCAGTAGTCGCTGAGGAGGAGATCCCTGGAATTGCTATTCCAGTCATTCTTGTTCGAGAGGCGCGTCGTGCGATGGGAGAGATGGCAGCGTATTTTTATCAATATCCAAGTCATTATCTCTCTGTTTGTGGTGTCACTGGCACCAATGGAAAAACGACGACGACCTTTCTTGTGCGTCACCTTTGTGAAGCTAATGGGCGGCGCTGTGGCTTGATGGGAACCGTTCATTATATTTTACCAGGCGTGATTGAGGAAGCTGCACGCACGACGCCAGAATCAATCGACCTTCAAGAGATGATGCAGAGGATGAGCGAAGGAGGCTTCAAAGCTGTTGCCCTGGAGGCTTCGAGTCATGCCATCATTCAAGAGCGTTTGTGTGGAACAGAGTTTGATGTGGCCATTTTTACCAATCTCACGCAAGACCATCTCGATTTTCATGGCTCGATGGAGGCTTACTTTGATGCGAAGACGCTCTTGTTTAAAAATCTTGCTCTGCAATATGAAAAAAGAGGTAAGGCTGTAATCAACATTGATGATCGCTATGGACGTCTCTTGCTGGATCGTCTTCCTGATCAACTTTCTGTGACAACGTATGGACAATCAGTTCATGCTGACTTCCGTGCTTCTGATATTCGTTCTACCGCAACAGGAACACAATTTTGTTTGGAAGCGCGCGGGAGAAGTTATCTGGTTCGTTCGCCTCTCGTTGGATTGTTTAATGTTTATAATGCGCTGGGGGCTCTCGCTTCGGCAACGGCGATGGGATTAGAATTGCGACGAGCCGTGAAAGCTTTGGAAACGGCTCCTCAAGTTCCAGGGCGCTTGGAGCGACTGCCTGGAAAACAACCATTTCAAGTTTATGTCGATTACGCGCATACGCCTGATGCTTTAGAAAATGTTTTGCAAACGCTGCATCAGCTCAAGAGAGGGCGCTTGATTGTTGTCTTTGGATGTGGCGGCGATCGTGATCGTGCCAAGCGACCGTTGATGGCTGCTGCCGCAGAGCGCTACGGAGATGAAATTATTGTGACGACCGATAATCCTCGTACAGAAGATCCGTGGGCGATTATTGCCGATGTGGAAAAAGGATTTCAAAGCAAGCGTTATGATTCCATCTGTGATCGGGAAGAGGCTATTTATGAGGCCATCCGACGTGCTGAGCCACAGGATATCGTTGTGATCGCTGGCAAAGGACATGAGAATTACCAGGAAGTTCATGGGGTTAAGAATCCGTTTGATGATGTCGTTGTTGCGCAGCGAGCGATGCGCAACAGAGTTGAAGTTTTAAGTTGAAGTTACTCTTGTCCAAATAAAACCTACCAACAGAAGAAAAGGTCTCACTAACCACATTCTACCTACACTTACACATTACCGTCATTCCAGCGGACGCTGGAATCCAGCGACTGTCGGCACAGAATTGATGATCCTCTAAAATAAAGCCTCACTTCTTTTTTAAGAAAGCATTTCTTCCTTTTGCAACATCATACCACTTTTACGAAAACAAAAATAAAGATCCACTCCTCGCGGAGGCGAGGACCCAGAAGGGACCAACAATCAGCGTCCGCTGGAATGACGTCTGGGTGTAGCGTTTTTTTACTTTGGACAGCAATGATTTAAAATAATTAATTCTTATGAATTCTCAACCTCTCTCTCAAATTGCCACCTGGTCGGGAGCGCAGCTGCAGAGCGGCGATCCGAGTGCCATGGTGCATGGTTTTTCAAAAGATACGCGGACCATTCAATCAGGAAATCTTTATCTGGCACTGAAGGGTGAGAATTTTGATGGAAATGATTTTATCGCGCAAGCTGCAGCAGCTGGAGCTGTAGGAGCTTTGTATGATGGAAAAATTCCAGAAGGCTTGCCTGCGTCGTTTGGTTTGCTTCATGCAAAAGATGCACATCAATCATTACAACAATTAGCTGTAGCTTGGAGAAAAGAACTTTCATGTCGCGTCGTGATGATTACGGGGAGTAGTGGTAAAACAACGACAAAAGATTTTACCACCGCAGTTCTGCAATCTGCTCGCCGTGTTACCGCGACGCAAGGGAATTACAATAACAACATCGGCCTTCCTCTCTCGATATTACGGGCTTCTCAAGCTGATGAAGTGGCGATTTGGGAAATTGGAATGAATCATCGTGGAGAAATTGCTCCGCTGGCAGCTTTAGGAAAACCAGACATAGCAATCATTACCAATATTGGAACAGCTCACATTGGTTTTCTAGGATCTCGTGAAGCGATCGCAGAAGAAAAAGGAGATTTGTTCGCGGCTCTCTCAAATAATGGTTTGGCTGTTTTGCCAGCGTCAGATGATTTTTGTGAAACGCTTGTCAAAAGAACTTCAGCTCGTGTGATGCGAGTTGGTATCGAGTGCGGTGATCTCCAGGCTCGCTCTCTTGTTGAAACGGCTTCTGGCACTCATTTTGAAGTTGTTTATGAAGGATCTTCTTATCCTGCCTTTTTGTCAGTGATTGGAAAACATATGGTCATGAATGCACTCTTAGCACTTGCTGCTGGAGTGGCCTGCGGAGTGCCATTGGAAGAGGGAATTAGAGCGCTGGCTCAGGTGAAAGCTTCTAAAAGTCGTCTCTCACTTTCAGAGTATGGCGGAATCCATCTCATTGATGATAGCTACAATGCCAACTCAGATTCGATGGAGGCCGCACTTGCAACAATGGCCACTCTTCCGTGTGCCGGACGTCGCATTGCTCTCTTAGGACGCATGGGAGAGATGGGTTCTTATGCAGAGCAAGGATATCAGCGTGTTGGTAAGGCAGCAACTCCTCTCGATCTTCTTATCACCGTTCATCCAGAAACAAGCATCATGGCCAAAGCGGCTCGTGAGGCGGGCGTGCGAGAGGTGCACGAAGTTTTAAATAACAAGGAGGCTTCGCAATTATTATTATCGCTCGTTAAATCAGGCGATCTCATTTTGATCAAAGGAAGTTCGACCGCCAAGATGAAGGAAGTTGTGGAAGCGCTGATGCGCTTCGTAAAGGGTAAAGAGTAAAGTGTGAAGAGTGCTGAACAAAATTTTCTGCGGTTTCTTTTTTAAAAAATACATTCTGTTAAAATGCGAATTTCGAAATACTGATTTTATTTACGATCAAAAAATACTCTTTACCCTTTACTCTTCACTCTTTACGGCGCTGCTTAACAGCGCCACTCTTCCTATGCTCTACTATCTCTTCCAACTCACCGATCTTTGGCACGGCACAGCTGTGGCAAAAACATTTCATGTCTTCCAATATATTTCGTTTCGTGCGATGGGAGCAGGGTTGACGGCATTTTTGATTTCTCTTTTTTTTGGAAAAAAAATCATCGTGCGTCTCATTCAATTAAAAATTGGTCAGCCGATTCGCAGTGCTGAAGAGGTCCATCGTCTCAATGAACTTCATGGGAGCAAGCAGGGAACGCCGACAATGGGAGGGATTCTTCTCATTGGTTCAGTGCTGGTTTCCAGCCTTCTCTGGGCTAGACCGACCAATCCTTTAGTCTGGATCTTGCTCTTCACGGCAACCTATCTCGGTGCCCTCGGTTTTTATGATGACTATCTCAAGGTCACGCTAAAAAAATCGGCAGGGCTCAAGAGTCGTCATAAATTTGGATTGCAATGTCTCTTAGCGCTGATGGTGACACTCTTCTTTTTTTTAACACCTTCTTTATCGGCGCAGGCTCGAGAAGTTTATTTTCCGTTTTTGAAAGGTCCTATCATTACTCATCTTGGCATCTTCTCCGCATTTATTTTTTATCTTTTTATTATCGTTGGCACTTCCAACGCGGTGAATATCACGGATGGTTTGGATGGCCTTGCAGCAGGCTGTACCGTAATGGCAGCAGTAACCTACGCGGTCTTTACTTATGTTGCCGGCAATTTGAAAATCGCCACCTATCTTCAAATTCCTCACAATCCTTTTTCGGGAGAGCTTGCCGTCGTGAGCATGGCTCTAGCAGGTGCTTCGTTGGGATTCCTTTGGTGGAATTGTTATCCAGCGCGTGTCTTTATGGGAGACACGGGATCGCTTCCTATTGGCGGCATTCTTGGTGTTCTCGCGATCAGCTGCAAACAAGAGTTTGCACTCGTGATCGTCGGTGGTGTTTTTGTTTGTGAAATCGTTTCGGTGATTTTACAGGTTGCCAGTTTTAAATTAACCGGACGCCGTATTTTTAAAATGTCACCAATCCATCATCATTTTGAATTGAGTGGATGGCAAGAATCAACGGTTACTGTTCGCTTTTGGATTATGGCGATTATGTTTGGGATCATAGGCCTGGCCACTCTCAAGATGAGGTAAGAAATTCAATAATTTTAGTAACCGTCATTCCAGCGGACGCTGGAATCCAGGCGAAGGGTAATTCAGATTTGAGTAGTAGCGTCAAAAATTTAAAATGATCGATGAGAATCAAAAAATACTTTTACGAAAACAAAAATAAAGATCCACAGTCGCTGGATTCCAGCGTCCGCTGGAATGACGGTGGTGTAGCTGGAATATGGCTATTAGCTGCTTGCCGTCTGTTGATTGTTTCTATGTTGGACAAGAGTGAAACTTTATCCTTTGTGGTAATTTCAAAAATTTATGCACTATCACAGTAAACAAATTCTAGTCCTTGGACTCGGTCGAAGCGGTCTTGCTGCAACGCGGTTGTTGCAGCAGGCTGGCGCGAGTGTGACTGTGGCTGATAGTGGCGGTGGAGAGGCTCTTCAACAACATGCGGAGGCTCTTCGTGCTGAAGGAGTCAGTGTGCATCTTGGTGAGAAAGCCTTGTCTTTCCTTCAGTCTTCAGCGTTCAGCCTTCAGCCTCTCTACGCCCGCGCAATCTTAAGTCCTGGCATTGAACCGACATCTCCACTTGTTCAGCAAGTCGTTGCTTGCGGAGTTCCTCTCGTGGGCGAATTAGAATTGGCTTATGATTTTTGCAAATGCCCTATTGTTGCTATTACAGGAACCAATGGAAAAACAACAACGACTGAATTGACGGTGGCAGGCTTGCTGGGAGCTGGATTGAAGACGATCGCGTGTGGCAATATCGGACTTCCTTTTTCGGAAGCTGTTGTGAAAAGCGCTGAACTTGATGTGATCGTCATCGAGGTCAGTTCTTTCCAACTGGAAACAACAGATCGCTTTCATGCGCACGTTGCTGTTTGGCTTAACTTAAGTCCCAACCACCTCGATCGCTATGCCAGTGTTGCGGAATATCGAGAGGCCAAGCTCAGGATTTTTAGGAATCAAAAATCAGATGATATTGTCATCATTCCCAAAAATTTTGATAGCGAAGGATTGTTTCCGTTGATTGCAAAGAAAATTACTTTTAGTTCGCAGGATGCAGAGGCTGATTTTTTCTTTGATGGTGAATCCATTTCTTATCGTTGCGAACCTCTCTTGGAAATGAGTCAGACAGAGCTTCGTGGGGCTCACAATGCTGAAAATATCATGGCAGCCCTTGCTGTTGGTGTGGCATTGAATGTCGCCCCTCAAAAAATGTTGAAAGGAATTTCTACGTATCGCTCTCTGCCTCATCGATGCGAAGTCGTGATGGAACAAGAAGGCGTTCTTTGGATCAATGATTCTAAATCGACCACCTTAGATGCGATGGAGAAAGCGCTGCGGTCCATTGAGAAAAAACGACGCATCATTCTCATCGCTGGCGGAAAAAATAAAGGAACTTCTTTTTCTTCCATTCTCCCGCTGGTCCAAGAGCGTGTGAAAGAAGCCATCTTGCTAGGTGAGATGAAGCGCTCGATTGCTGAATCGTGGCATGGTGTCGTTTCTCATCAAGTGAATTCCATGGAAGAGGCCGTGCAGCTTGCCGCAGCCCATGCAGAGCCAGGTGATGTCGTTCTTCTCTCGCCAGGAAGCTCTTCTTATGATATGTTTAAAAACTACGAAGAGCGTGGAAATCAATTTAAAAAAGCCGTTCTACAACTTTTAAAAAGTAAATCTCTCACTTCCTAATTTAAATTTTTACCATTAACTCAACTAGTCCATGAAATCCTCCTCGCGCCAACGCCGTATTCGCCCACTAAAAGCAAAAGCTGCAACTGCTGATTCTGCTGCAGAATTTGATAACTATGGAGCAGAACCCAATATGAAACTCTCGCATGCTTTCATGGTTGTTTTAGCCTTGCACGTGGTTGCTGTAGGAGGTCTCTTTGCTTTTAATAAAGTCAAAGCTGGTCATTCTAAAGTTTCTGAAAAATTACAAACCGAAGTTGCAGCTGGTCAAGCCGCTGTGGTTGCTGAAGAAACAAAACCGCTTGTCCCACCTCCAGTTCATGAGATGGCGAAGGTTGCTGAGGTTCCTGTCGCTCCTATGGCTCCATCCAAGCCACAAGAACAGGTGATTCCTATTGCACCAAAAAAATTAAATGTAGTGCCGAAAATAGTTGCAGCACCAGTCGTGCCAGCTCCTACAGCCACGAAGAGTGCTTTTCTGGCTACCAAAACAGCAGCTGCCTCAACAACAGTTGCTCCAGTTGCTGCTTCTTCCGCTGTTGCAGCTGTGGCCAACATGGCGAGTTCAACAGCGACTGCAGCGCCAGTATCTGAGCCTGTTCCAAGTGCGCCTGCAGCTTCCACCGAATACACGATTGTCAAAGGAGACAACCCTTACAAAATTGCAAAACGGTTTCACGTTTCTTACGATCAGTTGATCAAGTTTAATAATATCAGCGATCCACGGAAGATGCAGATCGGGCAGAAGATTCGGATTCCGGCAAGAGGAGCAGTAAAGAGTAAAGGGTAAAGGGTAAAGGGTAAAGGGTAAAGAGTGGCTGGCGCGAGTTGTATGCCGCCATTTTCTAAGTTTTCTTTTTTTTAAAATGGCATTCTATTAAAATACGAATTCCGAAATGCTGATATTGTTTCGATTTTAAAACTACTCTTCACCCTTCACCCTTTACTCTTTACTCTTCACTTTTCCTGATCCCCATCTATGCAACGTCATTCTATCTACCTCTTGCTCCTCTCGGTGGTTGGCCTGATTGCTTTGGGAGTGGTGATGCTTTTTAGTACCAGCGCTTTTGCTCAAGATAGTCATGGCGACATTTACTATTTTGTAAAACGACAGCTCTTCTGGCTTGGTATCGGATTAATCCTTTGTGTTGGAGCTGCTCTGGTTGATTATCATTGGTGGCGGCGCACTTGGCCTATCTGGCTTGGTGCAGCGGTGATCCTACTTGCACTTTGTTTTGTTCCTCACATAGGAATGCGCCTTAATGGTTCTTCGCGCTGGCTCAATTTGCGTGTCGCTGCTTTTCAACCGAGTGAAATTGGAAAGATTGCCTCTGTCTTTTTTCTTGCATGGTGGTTCTCTCGAGAGGAAGTAAAAAAGGGTGGGTTCTTGCAAACGATGGTGATTCCATTAGCAGTGCTCGCCTTGCCGCTAGCCTTGATCGCTGCGGAGGTTGACCTCGGGACAACAGCACTCATTGGAACAACAGCATTGGCTCTCATGTTTGTCGGTGGAGCGCGTCTGCTCTATCTGGTTCCCATGTTGGGAGCGGGCTTTGCGGGTCTCATCGGTCTCATTTATCTCATTCCTGAACGTGCTGCACGTATGATGACCTTCTTGCATCCAGAGTCAGATAAGCTTGGCAAAGGATTGCAACAGTGGCAGGCCCTGATTGCTTTTGGATCGGGTGGGATTGAAGGTCTTGGGCTGGGCGAGGGGCGGCAGAAGATGCTTTACCTGCCTTACGCGCACACCGATTTTATTTTTCCGATGATTGGTGAAGAGTTGGGGTTGAGAGCAACTTGGGCCGTGATTTTTTGCTACCTGCTCATTTTACTTTCAGGAGGATTGATTGCCGCTAATGCACGCGATCGGTTTGGAAAACTTTTAGCATTAGGATTAGTTTTTTTGATTTCCTTGCAAGCAATCGTCAACATTGGAATGACGATTTCACTATTGCCAAATAAGGGAATGCCCCTTCCTTTCATCAGCTACGGTGGCACTGATCTTGCCGTCTGCCTTTTTATGATCGGCATCCTGGTTAATATTCATCGTGGAGGAATTCCTCTTGTTGTTCCGGAAGAGCGGACTACAATCCTCAACTCACGTGCCTTGCCGAGGGTTTAAAATCTGCCTCATAAATTCTACTACTGCGGCGCAGGACTGCGTCATTGCGGTGCTCGCCTTCGTCGAGTATTTCCATATACACTCCTCGTCTGCACTCCGCATTCCTTGTCCTGCATCCGCATTAGCGAATTTCAAAGACAGATTTTTCTTCTTGGCCTCTCATTTTTTTTCTCATTATCATGCCCCTCTTTCAACTCTATCAAGTAACACTCGCTTACGGCTCCTTGCCGCTCCTCGATCATGCCGATCTTCAAATAGAGCCTCGTGAACGGATCTGTCTTGTCGGACGCAATGGAACTGGAAAGACAAGCCTCATGCGGCTGATGACGGGGGAAGAGACTCCGAGCGATGGAGAAATATTTCGTGCTCCAGGAACCGTTGTGACTTACCTCAGTCAAGAAATTCCAGAAAATATTACAGGCACTGTCATGGAAGTGATGCACTCAGGATTGCCTTTAAATGGGCATGAAGAGCAGTGGGAGAGCGATGTTCGTCTTGAGGCTTTGGCAGAGACGATGAACCTCCCTGCTGATGCGTTGTTCACTTCGCTTTCCGGAGGATTAAAGCGGCGTGTGCTATTAGCACGTGCTCTTGCAGGAAAGCCTGATCTCCTTCTCCTCGATGAACCGACCAACCATCTGGATCTTGAGACGATTATTTGGCTTGAAGAATTTTTGCTAACAACTTCGATCACGCTTTTTTTCGTCACTCACGATCGCGCTTTTTTAAAAAAATTAGCAACCCGCATTGTGGAATTAGATCGCGGACGTCTGACGAGTTGGAATTGTGATTACCAAACTTATTTGGAACGCAAAGCTGCTTCTCTTCATGCGGAAGAAAAAGAGTGGGCTGTTTTTGACAAGAAGTTAGCTCAAGAAGAAGTCTGGATACGACAAGGAGTGAGGGCACGAAGAACCAGGAACGAAGGGCGTGTTCGCGTGCTCGAACAGCTGCGACGCGAGCGAGGAGAGCGGCGTGAACGCGAAGGGAAAGCAAAGATCTCACTGCAAACAGGAAATCTCTCAGGTCAAAAAGTTATCGAGGCTAAGGATGTCTGTTTTAATTATGATGGCACACCGATTGTTCAAAATTTAACAACGACCATTTGGCGCGGCGACAAGATTGGAATCATTGGTGCTAATGGAACGGGAAAGACGACGCTGCTCAAACTGCTGCTTGGAGAATTAGCTCCGACTTCTGGCTCGGTGCATCTTGGAACAAAACTGGAAGTTGTTTACTTCGATCAGCTGCGAGGGAAGATTGATGGAGAAAAAAGCGTGGCGGCCAATGTGGCTGGCGATGCTGATACCGTCCTCTTCCAAGGACGAGCTCGTCATATTCATAGTTACCTGGAAGATTTTTTGTTTCATCGTGATCGCATTCGGATGCAAGCCAAAATGCTTTCAGGAGGAGAACGTAATCGACTTTTGCTTGCGAAACTTTTTCTTCAACCTGCGAATCTCCTCGTCATGGATGAACCAACGAATGATCTCGATGCTGAAACCATGGAGCTGCTGGAGGAATTGGTGTTGGAGTATCAAGGGACACTCCTCCTTGTCTCTCACGACCGTGCTTTTTTAAATAGCGTTGTGACGAGCACTCTTGTTTTTGAAGGCGAAGGAAAAATTGGAGAATATTGTGGTGGCTATGATGATTGGGTGGCGAAGCGATCGAGTCCCAAAATTTTCACTCCAAAAATTGATACGGCTCCAACGATCGCTCCTGTTCAAAAAAAACCGGAAACAGTATCGCTGCCCGTTACTTTTCTCAAACGCGAGCAACGCGAACTTGAAGAGCTACCTCCGCTTATCGAGCAATGGGAGAAGGAAAAAGAATCGCTCTCAGCGCAGCTGTGTGATCCTATGCTCTATCGAGGAGAAGCAAAAAAATTCTCCGAGATTCAAGCGCAGCTTCATGCTCTTGAAGAGCAGATCGCCAAGAGCTATCGGCGATGGGAGGAGCTGGAAGAGAAGCGGAATTTATTAGGCCAATAGGACGGACCCCTAAGGTTTTTGTTATTTCTAAAAAGGCGGGAATGACTTATTCTAGGACGATTCAACAACTTTAGTAACCGTCATTCCAGCGGACGCTGGAATCCAGGCGAAGGTCAATTTAGATTTGAGTAGTAGCGTCAAGCATCGAGCCCCAGGTGGGGCGAGATCGAATGCCGTAGGCAGCTCCGCAGGAGCGAGCCTTGCGAGAGCAAGCGAGTCGCAATTTAAAATCACCAATGGGAATCAAAAAATATTTTTATAAAAACAAAAATCAAGATCGTCAGTCGCTGGATTCCAGCGTCCGCTGGAATGACGGTAGTGTAGTTGGAATGTGGCTAGTCGCTGCTTGCCTTCTGTTGATTGTTTTTATTTGGACAAGAGTGATATCTAACACTCGGTGAGGCGAGCGCCACAGCGACTCCGAAACACGCAATTTTAGATTTTTTTGAAGATGCTTTAAAACTTATGGGAAAACATTATATTATAGCCTGCGGCGGCACGGGAGGGCACTTGTTTCCAGGCCTTGCGGTTGCTGAAGTGCTTCACGCTCGCGGACACGAAATTCTTTTGCTCGTTTCTGAAAAAGAGATTGATGCCGTTGCTCTTCAAAATCGTTCCGAGTTTCGCATTGAAAAACTGCCATCTATTGGAATGCCATCTTTTTTATCACCAGCTTTTCTTCGTTTTCTTCGCCGGAGCTGGGAGAGTTTTTCTTATTGTCGTCAATTGCATCGGCGCTATCGCCCAGCTGCGGTTTTAGGAATGGGTGGTTTTACTTCTGCGGCGCCGCTTTTGTCAGCACATTTATTGGGTATTCCAACTTATCTTCACGAATCAAATGCCATTGCTGGAAGGGCCAATCGATTAGCAGCTCGTTGGGTCAATAAGGTGCTGCTTGGCTTTGAAGTCTGTCGTTCTTGTTTTCCTAAATCCGAATCAATTGTTACGGGGACTCCCGTGCGTCGTGATTTAGGAGAACGATTGCCTCGTGCTCAAGCATTGGCCACCTTTCGATTGTCACCAGAACGGAAAACTATTTTGGTCATGGGAGGAAGTCAGGGAGCTGGTCAAATCAATCAGTTTCTATTTCGCGCTGTCTTGCTTTTAAAAGATTTGCCTCTGCAAATAATTCATCTCACTGGAGAGAGAGATGATGGTCTGGCGGCGATCAATTATCAGCGAGAGGGAATCATCGCCCACGTTGCCTCTTTTCATCATCATATGAACGAGGCCTATTCTGCGGCAGATCTTGTGATCTCTCGTGCTGGTGCAGCAAGTCTGAGTGAGATTTCGCACTTTGGCCTTCCCTCCATTTTAATTCCTTTTCCGTTTGCAGCCGAACGGCATCAACATCGTAATGCAGCACTTTTTGAACAGGCTGGCGCAGCTGAAGTCTTGGAGGAGTCAGAAACCACACCGGAAAGTCTTGTGCGCTTAATTGCTAATCTCCTAGCAGATGATCGCCGTCGCGAGCGAATGGCCGAAGCTGCAACAACTCTTTTGCCGGCACATGCGGCGGAGAAGATTGCGGATATTATGGAAGGCTGCTTCGCAGCCGTTGAAACGTTGAAGAGTTGAAATGTTGAATTGCAAGCATGGGAATCGTCTCCAGAACCAGTTTGTTCCAGCGTTCCAAGGTGGCTTGTTGGGTGAAGCCTGTCGCTGATTTTTTTCCTTTTTCTACGAGTGCCATTCGAAAGGCGTTCGTATTGTTCTTGGGCTGATAGCATCAGCGTAGCAACTTGATGAAATATCCGGGTTAAGGAAGATTTTTTGTTTTGCCGACAGAAAAATCCATGGACAGAATGATATCAAAAATGAAGTGACGCTGGTAGGACCAACTTGCTAGAATTGAACCTCAATATTTTCTTCATGATAAAAGATAACACAGATAATCTTGCTTCGATTGCGGAGCTGGCCCAATTTTTGCTTCACACAGGGCCTCACGACATCCATCTCATTGGCGTTGCTGGTTCAGGCATGAGCGGCTTGGCAGGATTGCTGTTGGCTTTGGGACATCGTGTTAGTGGTTCTGACAAGGTGACGACGAATGAAACAGATCGTCTCTCTGGCTGCGGATTGATCTTTAACATGCCTCATCGTGCCGGGGAGGTCGGGCATGCAGAGTTGGTGGTTTATTCTTCGGCCATTCGTCCAGGCAATGTTGCTTTTGATGAAGCCAAAGCAGCGGGCAAGCCGATGGCACTTCGCGCAGAGGTTCTTGCAGCTCTGATGTTGGGTAAAAAAGGAATTGTTGTCTGCGGGATGCATGGCAAGACCACAACGGCAGCGATGGCTGCTCATGTTTTGGGAGAAGCAGATTTAAATCCCTCTCACTACGTGGGAGCTGAAGTTCCGATTCTTGGAACGAATGCACGTTGGAGCCCAGAGGGAGACTATTTTGTTGCTGAAGGCGATGAGAGTGATGGGACTTTAGTTAACTATGCTCCAGAACATGCGCTCGTTTTGAATGTTGAGCCAGAGCATCTCGATTTTTATAAAACTAGTGAAGCTATCGATCTGGTGTTCGAACGCCTTATCAATCAGACAAAAGGACTTCTTTTTTATTGGGCTGATGACTTGGGGGCTGCTCGCCTTTGCGCTAATCATCCACGTGCCGTCGCGGTAGGGACCGATGAAGGTTGCGATTATCGGTACATCAGTTTGAAAAAAGAAAAAGAAGGTTCCTCTTTCGAAGTGGTTGCCAAGAATAGAACTTTGGGGCGCCTTTTTCTCTCAATTCCAGGAACGCATAATGTCAATAATGCGATGCTCGTCATTGCACTGGCATTAGAGCTCGGTGTTTCTTTTGAAAAGATCCTGGCTGCTTTGAATCATTTTAGCGGGGCGAAGCGGCGATTCGAACTCAAGTATCAAGGAGGTGGGATTCGTGTTTTTGATGATTATGGACATCATCCGACCGAAATTGCGGCGACTCTTTTGACCGCACATGCGCTGCTTCATGATGTTCCTGACACAGTCTCTCCTGGGCGGCTGCTAGTCATGTTTCAACCGCATCGCTATTCACGGACAGCAACTTTTCAACGAGAGTTTGGAACAGCCTTGCTGGCAGCTGATACTGTTTTTGTGACCGACATTTATCCTGCGAATGAACAGCCGCTGTCAGGAGTGACTGGCGAGCGCATTGTGGAGGCGGCGCGAGACCAAGGTCATTCTTCGATTTTCTTTGAGCCCCATTTAGAAGGTGTACGTTACAAGCTAGGTGGCATGATGAAACCAGGAGATCTAATCCTCTCGCTCGGGGCTGGTAACATTCACGAAGAGGCAACGCGCTTAGTTGAAGATTTGAAAACACGTGATCGGCTGTTAGCGGCGATGGGACCAGGGACCATTCAGCTTTATGAGTTGCTGGCGCGCCACACAACCATGCGTGTCGGTGGCCCTGCGCAGTTTTGGGCAGAGCCAGAAACAGAGGAAGGTTTTGCTCAGTTAGTAAAAAAATGTTTTGAAGAAAAAATTCCGCTCATGGTTATGGGAAGGGGATCAAACCTCATTGTGCGAGATGGTGGCATTCCTGGTGTGGTCGTGCATCTGGCACGCGGTTGTTTTGCGGAATCTCAGGTGCAAGGTCAATGCATTACCGCTGGTGTTGGAGTGAAACTAAAACAATTGAGCAGTCTTGCTCGCCAGGCTGGTTTGGCAGGCTTTGAATGGATGGAAGGCATTCCTGGTAACCTGGGAGGCAGCCTGCGCATGAATGCAGGAGCCATGGGAAAACAGACTTTTGAGCAAGTGGTGAAAATTAATTATGTCGATCATCAAGGAGCCCGAGGAATGGCGACGTCGCAAGAGTTGGAGATTTTTTATCGCGATGTTCCTTTTTTAAAAAATCACTATGTCCTCTCTGCAACATTGCAAGGGTGTCCTGGGGCAGTTGAAGAAATTGATCGCTTGATGCAAACATCGTGGCACCACCGTCGTGAGACTCAGCCAATAGCAGCAAGCGCAGGGTGTATTTTTAAAAATCCATCTTTTAACATGCCCGCGGGAAAACTTGTGGAAGAATTAGGTCTTAAAAATTCTTCCATCGGAAAAGCTCGTGTTTCTGAGATTCACGGAAACTTTATTGTCAATGATGGCGGTGCTACTGCTACGGATGTTTTGCTGTTAATCGAAAAAATAAAAAATGCCGCACTGCAGGAGCGCGGTATTATTTTAGAAACCGAAGTCCAAGTTGTCGGTGCAAACCGTTAAGAATAGAGATCAGTCTCGTTTTTCTCGGCAAGCCTTTAGTTGCTTTTTGAGTTTAAAGTTGAGACTCTGGTCGCATGAATCAATCACCCGAGATTGCGCCTGATTATAAACCCAATCCCGTGGGATTAGGAGAGCTAGAGCCAACACAACAAGAAGGGGAGTCGTCTCAGCGAACATCAGGATCCGCTCTGGAATTCAGGGATGTTACGGGAGAGGATCCTAACGATTCTTTTTTGTATTCCATTTTAAAAAATTTTTTCAGGTCAGCCTACAAGTTTTTTAGTTATGTTTCTTATTATTTGACATCCTGTTTTACTCAAGATTCTTTTCGCGATGTAACCAGCAATGTAACTGCTCCTGCCTATGAGAATGCTGTTCCTGATAGTGTTGATGGTGTCGTCGAAAGAGCAGCTGTTGCAATTGTGGAAGAACGCAAAGAGAATCAAAAAATCATTCATGAATACGATCTTCACTATTCTGAACATCTTGAATTTTATCAACAGCAGGAAGACTTTTTAAAAAACTATCTCGAGTACTTACGAGATGCCTTTAATCACTTGAGGGATAAGATGCAAGAGGTTGATCGTTTGAAAAAATCAGAAACACTAAAAAGTCCAGGCACGAAAGCGAGAGCTGCTACAGGCTATTTTGTTTTTGATTTGATTGATGAAATTAATGCAACGTTGGAATCTTTAAAGGAGATTCCAGAATTGGCGCCGCTGGTGACAAAAACCAGAGAATCGCTTTTTAATAATAAAAAAAGAGATGATGCAATAACACAGTTTTCAGCAAAGGCTCTCGCAACGATGATTAAAGGTCAGTTGGACTATTTTAAGAGGCAGCAAGGATCGAGTCAGGTGTTGAAAAAGGAGGCTGACATATTAATTGATGATCATCTAGAGCTCCTTGTAGCTTTTGATCCTCAATCAAATCGTGTTACTAAGACAGAGTTTGCTGGTAGGAAGATAGAGGCTGAGAGACTTCCAAAAAGCGAAGAGTTGCCAGAAATTAAAAAAACAGCAGCGCATGCTCGCTTGTCGCTGTTAAACTATATGGGCGTTCTTAGAAAAGAAATTGAAGAAGAGGTAACGGCATTGAATCAAGAGATCGGTCATTTTGAAGATATTAGAAAAGCACGAGCAGCAGAAGAGATCAGAAAGCAAAATCAAGCTTATAAGAAATCATTGTTCCGCTGGAAAATTTAATTTAAGTTTAGCAATTGAGTTTGGAGGCAGTCCTGGTATCCCTGTATTTTGCTGCCACTCCATAAAAAAAGGTCTCTATCTTTTTTCTAAAAACATCAACCTTCTGCGAGCGGAATCTTCTCAAACCTAGCAATCTCTTGATGCGAGACAATGAAGATGCCAGTGCGTGGGAGATGCTTGGCTGGGCTTTCAAAAGCGAGATCGGCGTAATATTTATTTAAATGAGCAATTGGTTCATCCATGAATAAGCATGCTGGTTGACGAAGTAAGGCGCGGATGAAATTGATGCGTTGCTGCTCGCCAAGAGAAAGTCTGTTTTGGTAGTCGTAGGCTTTATCGAGGAAAGGAATTAAATGTTGGAGGTGGAGTTCCTTCATGTACGAGGCAATTTTTTCACCATCGAAAGATTGTGTTGAGGGGTAGAGGAGACATTGACGCAAGGTGCCAAGCGGCATGTAATACCATCTCCCTAAAATAACTGGACCATCTGACTTGTTATTTTGGCGCTGAGCTTCGTTGTCAGATCTGGCGTTATGTTCGCATAGCGCTGCACTCTTCCGCCTTGCTCAACACCAAACTTCCAGCGTCTTATAGGATGAGCATCATCCCTGTGGGAAGAGCATAAGAACTTTGATCCACGTAGGGATAAATTCCAGAGATGGCTCGCAAGAAGCTTGTCTTGCCAGTTCCAGAAGGTGCCATAAGAAGTTTGCGATCACTCCGTTTCAACGTGATGATAGGAGAAATCCAGATCTGTTCTTGGGTGGGAGTTCTAATTGTTAGCGAGGGAAGAGAGAGTTCTTCTTGATCCTTTTGAGAAAAAAGAGCTATAGAACTTTTTTTGTCCATCAGCTTATGAAAGTTGATCAAACGTTGCAATGAGGCCAAGGTGCCTGCATCGTTTGAAATTCTAAGATAAGAGCAGAGAGGGAGCGGTTAATTTGAGGCCCAGGAAATTTTGAAGTGCAACAGCGACGATAGGAATAAAAATAACAGCGATGTAAACGGAGAGGACGCTTAAAGCTAAGACGGCGATCAGTCCTGTTCAGGCGGTTTTCTTTTCTTCAGAACGCCACCAGGGAAAAAGATGTTGTTTTAAAATGGAAAGGAGGTTCTCTATTTTGGAGGAGATCATGGGAAGGGCTACAGGCTATAGGAGACGAGGGCCTCTCTGCAGTATAAAAACTTTGGCAAGTCCTTTTGAAAAAAATGCACGTATTTGACCGCTATCGATGGTTTTTAAGTGCTGGGCATAGATTATAGCCCAGAAATGGAGTTGGCAAAAAACCTTAATTTTCAACCCGTCTTATACCATCTCCCCAAAATAAATGGACTATAAGACGCTGGAAGTTTGGTGTTGAGCAAGGAGGAAGAGTGCAGCGCTATGCGAACATAACGCCAGATCTGACAACGAAGCTCAGTGCCAAAATAACAAGTCAGATGGTCCAGTTATTTTAGGGAGATGGTATTATACATGATCAGGTGGTTGCTGTTAATGCCAGATTTCTCGCTGCGGTAGGCCAATCGTAATTTTCTCTGTAAAAATTGTTGAATTTTCTTCTCATTTGGAAGTGGATCTAGTATAAAGCCCCAGTCTTTTCGCCTTTTGATGCCGTTTTTCCTTTATGAAGGAGGCCAACAAAAAAAAATGAAAAAACTTTGAACGTTTTCCTTTCTGAGGAGTCTATTATTTCAGAACGTTAATTTTTCATAAGATTGTTTTTAGCGAGTTAAAATTTTTGAACATTTGTTCTTAGCGAGTCACCGCGATCTGTTTTTTGGTTTTTTCAGGTCGAGTAACGGGGGCTCGCTTTTTTTATAATTTCTTTGTGTTCTTTGCGTTTTCTTACGGCTATTTTTTCTTCTATGACAATATCATCTTTTTCTCTAAAAAATCTTCGTATTGCTGTTTTTATGGGCGGTCCTGGAGCAGAGGCAGAAGTTTCTCGTTGGTCTGGAGAAGCTGTTGCTAAGGCCTTGCGAGAGGGAGGTGCTGATGTTATTGTTTGTGATATTCAAGGAACAAAGGTAGAGATACCAGAAAATATTGATATCGTTTTTGATATCATTCACGGAACATTTGGGGAGGATGGTACCTTGCAAGCGATTTTAGAAGAACGTGGAGTTTCTTACACGGGAGCTGGTGTGGAAGGAAGTCGCCTGGCCTTTGACAAAATTCTTTCAAAAAAATGTTTTTTGGAAGCAGGGATTCCCACAGCTTCTTTTGAAATTCTGCAACGTGGTGAACGCCCTAAGATGTCCGTGCCTTACGTCATCAAAGCGCCTTGCGAAGGCTCTACCATCGGAATTCATATCATCAAGGAAAATGATGAAGCTGTTATTACAGCAGCCTTGGAGGATTCTTTTAAATATGGCGACACGGTTCTTGTGGAAGAATTTTTTCCTGGACGAGAGTTGACAGTGGGGATTTTAGGGGATGATATTTTACCCATTATTGAAATTAAAGCGCAGGAGGGAGTTTACGACTATCAGAACAAGTATACGCCAGGGAAAAGTGAGCATTTGATTCCAGCTTCACTCGATCCTTCTCAAACAAAAAAAATTCAAGAGACAGCTCTTGCTGCGCATCATGCTTTGGGTTTAGAGGTCTATTCTCGTGTCGATCTGATTTTGGGAGCCGATGGAAAATTCATTGTGCTCGAAGCCAATACTCTCCCCGGAATGACCCAAACAAGCTTGTTGCCAGATGCCGCCGCTGTATTTGGGCTCGATTTTACGGCGTTATGTGCTAGAATTGTGGAGCTTTCCCTGCAAAGGCTGAAGGCTAAAGGCTGAGGGCTGAAGGTTCGGACTCTTTAACGCAAAAGTCAATTTTAACTTCAGTATCATTTTTTTCATGAGTTTTTGTTTAGCTTTTTTTGATTCAAGTAAAAACAGAATGATCTTTCTTAGTTTTGTGACCTTTAGTCTTCAGCCTTCAGCCTTCAGCCTTTCATGACTCGTCGTTCTACTTCCAATCGTCGCCCCAACACTCTTCGTCGTAAGAGGTCACATCATCTTCTCGAGGTTAAGATGCGTGCTGATACTGTGCGTCGTCAAAAAAGCAGGAAGTTTTCCGGAATTTTTTTAAAGATCGCTTGTTTCTTTGTTCTATTGGGAGCGACTTATTTTGGAGGGGCGTTCTTGCTTGATAAATTCTTTTTCAAAAATCCTGATTACAATATTAAAAAATTCCAAGCCTCTTTAGATGATGTCTTGACGCTTCCGGAGTTACAAGCAGCGATAGGATTGCACGAGGGAATGAATATTTTTAATTTTCATTTAGGGACAGCTGAAAAATTTTTGAGCGATCTTCCAGAAGTTAAAAAAGCTCATATCGAGCGTATCTTGCCAAGTGCGATTCAAGTTACGTTAGAACGGCGTATTCCCATTTTGCGTTTGGCTGCGTCTCCTGAAGATGCTTTTGTTCCTGGACAAAGCTTCATGATCGATGAGGATGGCGTTGTGATCTCTCCTGCTAAGCTCAATGCTGCTCTGCTAGAACTGCCAACAGTTGAAGGCCTTTCTCTCTCTGATATTCATTTGGGACAACCATTGCAAAATGAAAAGAGGCCGTTTATTTTAGCTCTTTGGAAAGCACTCAATAATTCTGGCAACACGCTCATTACGATGCGCTCGCTCGATTTTTCGCGAGGTTATTGGGCTGTGGTGACTGATGTCAATAAGACCCAGTATACCTTCGGTCCAGAACATCTCTCTGCACAGTTGGAGCGTCTTCAGAAATTATTGTCCTACTGCCAAGAAAATAATAGGCAATTGGAAACAGCGAATCTCATCTTAGAGCACAATACTCCGGTGACTTTTAGGCCCATAAGAGTAACGAGTAACGAGTAACGGGTGACGAGTTAATGAGATCCAAATAAAATCAGTATTTAGATATTCTTATTTTGACAGCACCTATTTTTTTAAATCGCCGTTTCAAAAGTGAAGTGCAACACTCTGCTCTGAAAAGCTAGCATTATGGGTTACTCAAAGGTGTGTTACTTTTTGTTAGGTTAGACTTGAGGGTAGGAACAGGAAAGCGAGCAGGCAAGGAAGAATTAGATGGC
>JAPLTJ010000064.1 GCA_026398175.1 Verrucomicrobiia bacterium
CATCTAATTCTTCCTTGCCTGCTCGCTTTCCTGTTCCTACCCTCAAGTCTAACCTAACAAAAAGTAACACACCTTTGAGTAACCCATAATGCTAGCTTTTCAGAGCAGAGTGTTGCACTTCACTTTTGAAACGGCGTATTTTAATATTCTTGCTAAGAAGCTCTCTCTCCGACAAGTTAACGCTCGCTGATCAATGGCTGTTTGGGTTGCCTTATCTATGACTTCATAGGGAGGAGGTAATGATTTTGCATAAGCTGTTTTTGCTTCAATGAAGGCCTTCTGATGAGTGATTTGCTCTTTGAGCACTTGCCTTGTATTCAGTAAGTGTTGAGGAGGATGCTCACCAAGAGTGATATGCGGATCGATATAAGCTTCCACAATATCCAGAAGTGCTTGATGAGTTAGTAAGTCTTTAATGTTTACTTCAAGTTGATGAGCAATCTTCTCAAATCATCGCTATCCTTCAAAAGGACCTCAAACTGCCTGGAAGCTTGCACAGAAGTTTACAACTTTTGAGCGTTCGCCCATTTGAAAAGATTCCTATAGATCAACTACTTGCAAAAAGAGACTTCAAAAATAACGAGGTGTCGGCTTGCAACCAGCTTATATTAAACGGCTTTTAACTGGACAGTTGTGAAATTTAATAGCCTAACCCCCATCCTAACAATGCTTGCTCCTTTTTTTCTGAGCTGCTTGAATTTTTTTCAATAGAGCTGGATGTTTTTTTAATTCAGTTGCTAATGATTCAATGGCCAACAATGTGGAAGAGCTCATGTGATGCTCTATTCCCTCGATATCATGCTCTCGAACTTCGGAAGGCACTCCTAAAAGCGTTAAAAATTCTGTTAACAATTCATGTCGCTTAGCAATGGCTCGAGCAAGAGCTTCTCCTGCTTCTGTCAAAATCAGACCACGATACTTTTCGTAATTGATAAAACCTTCTGCATCGAGCCGCTGCAGCATATTGGTAACGCTCGCTTGAGAAATATTGAGACTGGCAGCAATATCAACAACACGTGCGTAACCTTTTTTTGTCATGAGCTCAAGAATCCTCTCGAGATAATCCTCCACAGCAGCTGAAGAACCTAGTGATGCGTTCATCATGCTAGGATAATCACATTTTCAAAGAAGAAAAGAATAATAGTCTCTCAAAAAATAATTAGCCCAGGCTAACTTTTCGTGATAGCCTGAGCGCATGAATTCTCATGAAGAAGAAATATCAGGGTTAAGAAAAAGTCTTCCTGAAGCACACCGAACTATTCACATATCACCAAACTCAGGTTTTTGGAAAAAATTATTAGCTTTTACGGGCCCAGGTTTTTTAGTGGCCGTGGGATACATGGATCCTGGTAATTGGGCGACCGACTTAGCTGCTGGAGCTCAATTTAATTACTCCTTGCTCTGTGTCGTCATGATTTCCAATTTCATGGCCATGCTCCTGCAAACACTCTCTTTAAAACTTGGCATCGTGACAGGGCGTGATTTGGCACAAGCATGTCGTGAACATTATTCACCACGTATTAGTTTTTTCCTTTGGATTATTTGCGAGCTGGCTATTGCCGCTTGTGACCTAGCGGAGGTGATTGGATCGGCAATTGCCCTCAATTTATTATTTCACATCCCGATTCTTTGGGGTGTTTGCATTACCGCTCTGGATGTGGTTGCTCTACTATTTCTACAACGCCGAGGGTTTCGTTATCTGGAAGCTTTAGTTATCACGCTCATTGGAGTCATCGGAATTTCTTTTGGATTAGAAATTCTTTTTTCACATCCTGATATCTTTGCAGTAGCCAAAGGATTTATTCCTCATTCACAAGTCCTCACGCATCCTGGAATGCTCTACGTTTCCATTGGTATTTTAGGTGCAACGGTGATGCCTCATAATCTCTATCTTCATTCGTCGATCGTCCAAACACGCAATTACCCTCTCACGCAAGTAGGAAAAAAAGAAGCCATTCGCTTTGCTAGCATCGATTCTAACATTGCGCTCTTTCTTGCCATGTTTGTGAATGCAGCGATTCTCATTGTTGCTGCTGCTGCTTTTCATCATTCAGGCCATAGTGATGTAGCCGAAATTCAAGATGCCTACAAACTCCTCACGCCGATCTTAGGAATTACAGGAGCAAGCTCGCTTTTTGCTATCGCTCTTTTAGCTGCAGGACAAAATAGCACGCTCACAGGAACCATGGCGGGCCAGATTGTCATGGAAGGATTTCTTCACTTAAGACTCAAGCCATGGATGCGGCGCTTACTCACACGTTCCATTGCCATTATTCCTACGGTCATTGTTGTGTGGCTCATGGGAGATAGAGGAATGAACAAACTCTTGCTGGCAAGTCAAGTGATCCTCAGTATGCAGCTCAGCTTTGCGGTCATCCCATTAGTTCAATTCACAAGCAACCCTCAAAAGATGGGAAAATTTGTTAATTCAAAATTTATGAAAATATCGGCTTGGAGCGTCGCTATCATTATTGCAGGATTAAATGGATGGTTATTGGTCCTGACCATTAAACCCTGGTTCTAATACCATCTCCAAAAAATAACTGAACCATCTGACTTGTTATTTTAGTGCTGAGCTTTGTTGTCAGAGCTGGCGTTATGTTCGCATAGCGCTTCACTCTTTCGCCTTGCTCAACACAAAAATCCCTGCGTCTTATAGTCCATTTATTTTTCGGAGATGGTATAAGCAGGAAAGAAACTCATCACAGCGAGAGGACGCCATGACCTTTTGATAAAGTCGATTCCATTCTCGATACAAATAATTATCTTTGAGACGCAACTGTTCCTGAAAAGTTTTTTCATTCCAAACATCAATTAAAGAATGTTTTTTCTCCACCGCAATGATGTGTTGTTGCAATTGGTGAAAACGCTGCAGGAGAGCTTGAACTTCTTCCTCGAGCAATCCCGACAAAGTTTCCGTTAAAACAGCAGGAGTTAAATGAAGTATTTTCTTTGCTAGAGCGTTTTAAAAAAAGTTATAGCCGATACAGTGCCAGGAACGAGGCGCGCAGACCCGCAGTGTATAGAGATACTCGAGGACGCGAGCACCGGAGTGACGCCGCAATGTGCGGCTATAACTTTTTTGAAAATACTCTAGTCGATGATCGATCAGCTGCGGAAGAGGAGAGATGGCATAAGGCAAGCACGAAAGATTATTGAAGCTGATAGAAAAAGAACGTTCATGATCAATCAATCGCGGTAAAAAAACATTCTCTCCTTTTTGTTCATAAATAAAATTGTGAACGTGGCGATCCATTTCCCCTAAGAGGAGATCAAAAAGATGTGCCTGCGCCATGGTTTCTTGAAAAAGTGGCTGTGAAAAATCAATGATCGTGATCGCAGTCACATCCCCTCTTCCTAAGACGATTTGTCGTTGCTGAACTAACTGATAGGCTCTCTTTTCATCAATCCTCTTTCCCTCTTCCAACACACGACTAAACAAATGCTTTGGATTTTCCTTCACAAGAGGTAACTGCACCATCAATGGCCAAGCAGAAGGAAGCATCCCAGGAAAGCCAAGAGCCTTTTGCGCGACCATGATTAAAAAAGCCTCTTCTTTTTCTTCTTGTGATAACGAGCAGAGTGACGGCAATGAGGGAAAATGTTTCTCAAAAAATTTTCTTTTTTCATCCTCTGAAATTTCTACTAATTCTTCTTCGAAGAGAGAGCTCTCTGGAATAAAAGATTGGACAATTCCTTTTGTCAGCTCTGTGCAGCGGAAATAGCGATGCTCTCCCCCTTCTGTTTCTGGCACAAGATCCAATTTCAAGAGCCGACTCAAACGATATGCTACAATTTCTCTTCGAAATTTTAATTCATTTGATTTGCAATGAGAGCGAGATGTCTTAAAAATTCTTTTACTTCCATCGCAATATTCGATAAGGCTTAAACGATTTTTTAGCCGTTGCCAAAAAATTGTCATCGACTACCACCTCATTTTCTGGCGTAAATTTCATTTTAAAAATTTCGTGTCCTCTCTTCTCGATCCCAATCCTTTTTTAATCCCAGCGCAATGGCCTGACTACGAACTGCTCGATTCAGGCAATGGAATGAAGCGAGAACGTTGGGGCAAGCATATTCTCATTCGCCCAGAAGCAGAGGCCTTTTGGCCTCGTCATGATCTTAACGCATGGAAAGAATGGGATGGTTGGTTTCGTTCTTCCCATCATTCTTCGACGTCAGGAGAATGGCACTGGAAAAAAAAATCACTGCCACCTTGGAACATCGATTACAACAACCTCCATTTTTTACTTCATCCCACCGCAACGAAACAAATAGGACTTTTTCCAGAACAGGCTAGCAATTGGGAATGGTGCGCAGAACAAATCGCTAAAACAAAAATATCCTCTCCTCGCGTGCTCAATCTTTTTGGCTACACAGGAGCGGCTTCTGTGGCCGCTGCAGCAGCTGGAGCCACAGTTTGTCATGTCGATTCTTCTAAAGCAGCAGTTCAATGGTGTTCGGAAAACGCACGACTTTCAGAAATTCCTCACGGTGCCATCCGTTTTATTGTCGACGACTGCAGCAAATTTATTGCGCGCGAGCAACGTCGCGGCAATCGTTATGATGCCATTATTCTTGATCCTCCTACATTCGGGCGTGGCCGATCAGGAGAACTCTGGAGATTGGAAGACCATTTAGAAGAACTCCTGAGCAATTGCCTCCAACTACTCACTCCCTCTCCACTTTTTTTGCTACTCAATACTTACTCTCCTCGTCTTTCCACTTCAGTTTTAAAAGAAATTTTTACAAGACTTTTAAAGCAAAAAGAAATCTTTCCTCCCGTCATTGCTCCTCTCGCCGTTCAGGGAACAAGAGATGAAAAAGTTCTTCCTTGCGGTATCACTAGCAGAATTTTGTGGAAAGCTTGATTTCACGGCCAAAACTGCGACCATTCCTCTTCGTTAATAAAATTTCAGCCAACTATCTTTATGAATACTCAAGACCGTCAGATTTCCGATAAATTAGAAAGCAGCCAGGCACACGCTAAAAAAGCATTAGAAACAACAGCCGCTGCTGCTCGTGAACTTGCTGGAACAGCTCGATCGGTAGCTCAGTCTGCTTTTCGTGATAGTAAAGATGAACTTTCTGCTGCAGCTCGCGACATTGGAGATGTGGCTTATGCCAAATACGCTTCACTTGCCGAGCAGACAGCTAGCATGACGCAGCAATATCGCGATAAGGCTTGCGAATTGGAACAAGAAGTTACTGGTTATGTTCGTGAAAAACCGCTCCAATCTCTCGGCATTGCTTTTGGAGTGGGCTTGGTGCTTGGAGTTATTCTCAATAGAAAGTAGTAACAAGAAGAATTATTCACAGGGATAGAAGCGATAGAAGGGATGCTAAAAACCAGCCTCCCTAAGTGCTGTTTTTTAAATTATCTCGCAACAAATCCTAATGACACTTTTCAAAATTTCATTTCGCTTTTTTAAAATCTTTTTTATCCCTTCTATCGCTTCCATCCCTGTGAATTTCTTTTTTTATATTGCTCCTAATCATTCTGAATGAATTTTCCCCAAACATCTGATCATCCCGGCATCTCCGCACGTCTCGCTCGGTTTGTGGCTGCTTTGCTAGAGCACTTCTTAGCTCTTTCATCACTTGCTACAGGGGAAGCAAAGCAAGGACTCAAACAAACGCTCCTCTGTGCTCTTCTTCTTTTTTGCGTCCTACTTTTAGGGCTTTTTGGTTATCTCTTGTTGCTAGCAATCATCATCATCATTGCCACTACCTCATGGAAACTCAGTTTACTTTTCACCTTGAGCTTGCTAACCCTGAGTCACTTTTTGGCAGTTGGAATACTGCTTCTATTGCTTTATCGCAAACGCTCCATTTCTTTTTTCAAGCTAACGCGCGATGAACTCTTGCATGACATCGAAGCATTAAGCCAGATAAACCATCATTAGCTTTTATTTCCATGAACTCTATTGAAGAACTTCAAAATAATATTCATGAAAGTCGACGCCGCATAGGTTTTCATTACACGGCCCTTAGCGAGGAGGTCAACATCACCATGCGTCTTCGTAATTCTATTCGCCGTCACCCTTGGTCGTGGATGGGGAGTGCCTTAGCAACAGGAATTGTTGCGAGCTTTTTTCGCCGCTCTTCAAAGGTTGGAGATAACGAATCCACTTCTTTGAAAAAACGTTCTTCTTTCATGCAACATGCAGGCACCATTCCCTCTCTCCTTCTTGGAGAAACAACGTTGGCATTAGCAGCAGGAAAATTTCTTCGTCTTTTATTTCCGTTATTACGTCCGATCATTACTGAATATGTTACGCGTAAGTTTTATCCTCCTGAGAAAGAACATCAAGTCATCGACTTCAGGCCATAATTAGAACCTCTAGAAGTGAATCAGGTTTGAAAATGAATATTTATTTTTGTTTGGTGACTGGCCTAGCTACAAACAAAGTGAAGAGTAAAGAGTAAAGGGTGAAGAGTACTTTCCAATTGGAAATCAAAACAACATTCCAAAATTAACATTTTAACAGAATGTATTTTTTAGAAAAAGAGACCATAGAAAATTTTATCTTAGGACTCTTTACCCTTAACCCTTCACTCTTTACTTCTTCCATTCACCCAGCTGTCACCAAGCAATGAAGGCCATTAACCTTACAAGTAACATAGCCCTAGACGAGCAATGGCTTGTTGCTGATCTTAGCAACTCCACTTGCAAGTTTGCTCTGACAACACCGCAACGAATCCTTACAACACGGCGCCTAGCAACAGCAGATCTCTCCCTTCAAACGTTGAGCACCATCATCGAGGGATGGTCGGTGCAACGAGTCATCATTGCTTCCGTAGTCCCAAAGGCAACACAACGCATCACTCGCTTTTGTAAAAATAAGAAACTTCCCTTACTTAGCATTGATGCCACGACCGACCTTGGTATCAAAATTCGCTATCCTAACCCTAGCTCCATTGGAGCTGACCGTCTGGTCAATGTTGTTGCCGTTAAAAATCGTTATCCGACTCCCTGCATTGTTGCTAATTTTGGAACAGCTATTGTTTTTGATATCATTGATCAACAGGGCACTTATCTAGGCGGCATCATCGCTCCGGGGCTTTTCACTTCATCAAGAGCTCTTCACGAACGGACAGCATTACTTCCTCTAGCTATCCCCTCACCGATACGACGAGCACTGGGAAAAAATACATTAACAGCTATTCACTCCGGATTGCTTCTTGGCGCTCGTGGGCTTGTTCGAGAAGTGGTTGAGCAAATCACTAAGGAAACTTTTTCTGGAAAACGCCCCTCTGTTATTGGCACAGGAACAGATGCTCAACTGGTCGCTGGCAAGGAAAATTTTTTTGACCATATCGATCTCAACTTGACACTCGAAGGCATTCGAGAAGTGGGGCTGCGGATTCTTGAGACCGAAGGAAAGAAGAGAATGGCCACAAAGAACCCAAAGAAATCAAAGAAAAAGGCTCTCTTGAATTTCTAGAAATTTTTTATAAAAAATTTCTTTTTGATTTCTTTGGGTGGCCCGGGAAATTTTGAAGTGCAACAGCGACGATAGGAATAAAAATAGGAAGGGTTACATGAAGTTGATAATCTCAGAGGTGCAAACCAAAGGAGATTATTATGGCCAAAGGCTATCATCATGTAACCCAGAATATACGCTCTCAAA
>JAPLTJ010000024.1 GCA_026398175.1 Verrucomicrobiia bacterium
CGGTTGTTTCGATCTTCATACCTCATTATAACCTATCAATTTTGGGCACAACAGCTTTTTACGCTTGTTGTGCCCAAATCTTTTTAGACTTCGGATCCCCTTAAAAAGATCCTTTGGCGCTTAGCGGACACGCTCTATTTATGAATGAATAAAACTAAGGAACAATAGTGATTCCTTTAGCATGCATGAGGTAGTAAGAACCTAGGTTATTGCCAGAAACATTATTACTTTCAACGAGCGTTCCAGAGCAGTCTCCATAGCCAATGATGCCATAGGCGCTGTTGGATAAAATAGGGCAAAAGAGGACGTTGTTAGACAATGAATGGTTGATGGAAACACCACTGCCTAAATTACAGGCAATCGTAGTTTCATAATTTGTATTCAGATGAGGGTCTCCCCCAATGTTATTATTATAAGTGCCCGAGTCAAAAAAAACTCCTCCCAGTCCATTGCCAACGCCAGTGTCTATGCCAAGGCCAGAGAGTCCAATGTAAGCATGATAAACAAAATTCCCATTAGCTGTGCCACCAAAAGCAATGCCATAGCGAGCATTTCCAGAAAGTGTTATTCTTGGTTCTATTGATGGAAAAAATAATCCAACAAAAATACCGGTTGCATTGCCATCGATGAGAATACCATTCAGGCCGTTGGATAGAGGTTCTTGTAATAAGGTTGTTAGGCCACAACCTGTCTCTGTTATTTGAAGACCTGTTGCCTCTCCGGTAATATGGATTCCATTTTGAAGATTGCCACTAATAAGACAAGTCCGGATAAGATTGTTAGAGCCAATAGAGGTATAAAGTATACCATCTCTGGAATTGGGAGCAGCAAGATCAAAGGCAAAACTGCCGCCGAAAGTATTAAAATTAGTACAGTAACTTACACTATCTTTCATCTCCGTTCCGTTGCCATTGTTTCCTGAGATAACACTTCCAAGAGGAATGACTCCGCCAACTTGAGTAAAGGCGGATGTTCCTGCAACCAGCAAGCCATCATTCATGTTGGGAATAATTTTATCATTGTGGTTTCCTATGCCTAAGAAGTCTCCCTGAATGGTCGTGTAGTTAGCATTAGTTACTTCAACACCGTTGGCTCCATTGCCACTAATCACATTATAAAAAACAAAAGGATCATTCGTTGCAAAGCATCCAATCAGGGAATTGCTGTCAGCGGCATTGATTAAAACTCCATTAGCAGCATTTCCAAGAGCGGTATTTGCTGCTGCATCTGTTCCAATATAATTTCCCATGAGTGTATTGCTTGAGGAACCTAGAGTGATCTCAATTCCCTGGGAGCCATTTCCTGAAATTAAATTTCCTTGAGGAGGGCGTTGAAAAACTGGAGGAACTGATTTTTTAGATCCAGTAGGATTGTTTGATCCGTAAGCAGGGCCTCCAATCAAATTGCCAGAAGCATTCGATGTAAGAAGAATTCCATCATTAGAATTTCCAGCATTTACTAATCCTGTAATATCGGTCCCAATATAATTCATCGTTATTTGATTGCCAGAAGAAGCAACAAGATTAATTCCATTGTTGGCATTCCCGCTAATAATATTTGCTAAAGCAAAAACAGATGGATTGGTATTAGTGCTGCCAATAGTGTTGCCTGCAGAACTAGAAGAAACAAAAATACCATCGCCTTGATTGCCAAAAACATTAGTACCATCAGCAAGGACGCCAATAAAATTTCCAAAAATGGTATTGGATGAGCCATTAAGAGTAACGGCTGCATTACTTGCGTTCACTAGCGCAAGGCCCTGCACCAATGATCCGGCGGAGCCGCTTGTGAAGACAAATCCAGAATAAGTATTAAAATTAATAGTGACAACAGGCGTGCTGCTCCATCCAGGAGCGGTCATGCCATTGATGTTTGCTTGATTGCTAATGAGCGGTAAATTATTTGAGAGGATAATCGTGCCACTGGTTGAAAAATTGATGGTATTAGTACCAGCAGAGCCATTGACCGCAGCAATAGCTGAATAAAGGCTTCCAGCGTTAGTGCTGCCACTGAGGGAAGAAACGGTGAAGGTTCCTGCTGGTAGGCTTGAGGTAATGACTAAGAAAAAAAATAGTAATATGAAGTGGCGTGTCAATATTTTCGCATGCATAGAAAACTAAAATTTGTAATTACAGCCTCCAAAGACAGATTGAGTAAAAACTTTAGAGTCGCCATTGATAAGATCGCAAACAGCAAAAAGAGAAATGCTTTTTGTGAGAATGAGATTGGCGCCTATGCCAGCAATGTATTGATCTCGGCCTGGATTAGTTGTGGAGTAATTAAAGTTTTGACCAAGGATCGAAGAGTTCAAGCCATAACTATTTTGCAAAAATTCATGTTGCCAGGCGAGGCTGCCATAAGGTTGTAACAAGATGGAGTTACTTAGATTCCAATCGTAGGAGACTTGTCCTCCTAATGTTATGAGCAAGCTGCTAGCATTTTGAGTGCCGACATTGAGATTCTCAATTCCAGCACCACTCTCTTGAGTGCTTCCAAGGCCCAAGTAGCTATACTGAATGCTTCCTGAAGGTCCAAATTTTAATTTATTGACGCTAAATTATATCCAGTGCCCAACAAAGAATCGAGCTCACCGCCAGCAACATTGCCCGCTGCTGTAGAGTTGATCGTGGTTCCAGGGCCAAATCCCATTTGAGTATAGGGATCGGAGTTAGGATTAGAAAATTTTAGTCGGCGATTAACATTAACGGCATTATAAGCGCCGCCAACAATTCCATCCGTATAAAAACCGCCATTAGCGTAAGTTCCAAAAAGGCCATAACGAACGCTATTATCAACAATGGTACTTCCTCCATCATCTTGATAGGTGGCACGAGTTCCTTGATAGCCAACATAGGGGCCAACATCAAACCCGCGAGCGAGATGATAGGAAGCTCCAGTTTGTACGCCACCAGCATAAGTATTGTAGCTTGGCAGTGTATTGACGGACTGGGCTTGTGACCACATTCCATTGCCATCGACAAACGTGGTGATTTTTTCTCCTTGATCCTCACTAGAGGAACAGCGGTTTTTGCTAGGAACGATAATTTTTTTTGTGGCGAGTTCATTTTCTGTAGCAACATCAGTGTTGCTGGTGCGAAGCGCTCCCAATCGCTGCTGCAATTGGATGTTTTGAAGATTAGCGCTATTAAAAAGTATTGTGGGAAGTGTCGTGTAAATCCCGGGGCTCAATTGATTCAAGACATCTTGATAGGCGGCCGCGTTAGGCGAGATAGCATTAATGAGTTGATTGATGGCTTGTTGATTTCCTACGTAGAGAGGAGTTCCTGTCGAACTATTATAAGAAACAGTATTGAATTGAGCATTGATGGCTCTTGCTAAAGCAGCATCAACATTTTTTTGATTTTGCGTTAGTGTAGAAGAAAGCGCATTCACGGATCCGTCCAACGGCTCAATAACAGAGCCTCCGCTGGTGATATAAGCATTGTAGGAATTCACTGCTCCTACTACGGAACTGATTGATCCACCAAACGGTGAGAGAGGATATTGATTAATGACTTGTGCCTTGAGAGAGCAAATCGTTACTAGAAAGCAAAAAAGTAGGGGCAGGCTTTTTTTGAGCATAAGTCAGTTCACGGAATCCGCACTGCTAAGCAATTATGTAACGCGCGATCTGGAGAAAAATGTTCTGTTGCTCGCAAGACGATGCTAAAGCCTTGATGTTCGACAAATCCATGTTGAGTTAACTCATTAGGAAGCTGGTCAAAAGATTCTAAATTTTTAACGAGCAATGGATCTTGAGAGAGGACAATGGGATGAGTTCCTGGAATAGCGAGGACGGAGACAGGAATAAGATGATGAACAAGGTCGTTAAGCTTTTGAGCCGTGGGAGCCAAGATTTCAGCGGCAGCGTGACGTACTTCCAATTGAATCATCCTGGCACGTGCTTCTGGTCCGACTGATTCTAAAGCATGACTAATGGCATCCAGTAAAGTGTGGCGGACTTCAAAAAGTTCGGTGAGGGTTTGAAGGTTTTGTAATGCTTCGGTTTGATGAATCGCTTTGGCAAGTGAGGAAATTTCTTTGAGGTAAGCATTTTTTTGTGATTCAGGAACAAAATACATGACCACGAGTCTCACTGGTGCTTGATCTGGGGCTCCATAGGCAATTCCATTGGGGCTCCATCCAACGGAACAGAGCAATTCAGAATCGCGAAGCGTAGTGGCATGAGGACAGGCCCATCCTTTTCCAATCCCGGTATTATGAAGATTCTCGCGGGCAATAACTTTTTCCGTAACTTGATCCTCTACTTGGATTTCAGGAATTGCTTCGATGAGAGCAGCGAGAAATTCTAAAGCATCCGTTTTGTCATTATCAGGGAGTTCAACGAGACGGCCTTCTTGGAGTGCGGTGAGGAGAGCTTTCATGGGAGCAGGTTACAGGTTGCAGGTTACAGGTTACAGAAAAAAATCTAGAGTCATGAAATTTGCTAGGAAGGTTTAGAAATTTATTCGAAGTGTGCAGAAAGGAAAATGAGTAAAACTGCATTAGAAAGTCGCTGAAGCAAAGAAGAGCCAGGAGTCGAGGAGCACAGACGCTGAGCGTATTGGCATACGTGAAGCGGCGAGCACCGGAGCGACACCGCTATTCAAAGCTTCAGTAGACTTTATGATGTAGTTTTTAATCGATTCCGAATCTCTTCATACACCAAACATTCACATTGTGCGTGATGATAGAGTAGCAAAGAAGGAAGCCGGCTATCCAAATCCAGAACAGGCCAGGGAGTGGCACCATTTCAAAATAAGTTCCAAGTGGTGTGTAAGGGAGTAAGCCGCCAACAATCATGATGAAGAGGGTCATGGCCAATAGGAAGGGGCTGGCGATACTTTGGAAGAAAGGAATCTTCGCGGTGCGGATAATGTGAACGATGAGCGTTTGTGTTAAAATCGATTCAACAAACCATCCTGTATGAAAAAGTTTTTCATAATAGGTTTTCATCTCCGGGCTTGTTCCACCATTGGTGAAAAGATGACAGTGGAAAAAATAGAGCATCAAGAAAAATGTTGCGTAGTCAAAAATAGAACTCAGAGGTCCAATAAAAACCATATAACGCCCGATGTTGCCGATGTTCCATTGGCGCGGCTTTAGAAGATATTCTGCATCGACATGATCGGAAGGAATTCCAACTTGAGAGATGTCGTAGAGGAGATTGTTGATGAGCACTTGAATGGGTGCCATCGGCAGGAAAGGCAGGAAACAAGCGCCTCCCAGCACGCTGAACATATTTCCAAAATTGGAACTCGCTCCCATGCGGATGTACTTGATGATATTTCCAAAAACTTTACGTCCTTCAATGATGCCATCCTCAAGAACCATGAGGCTTTTTTCGAGGAGAATGATATCAGCTGATTCTTTAGCAATATCAACAGCACTATCGACCGAGATACCAACATCAGCCACGCGCATCGAGAGGGCATCATTAATGCCATCGCCCATGTAACCGACAACATGTCCTCGTTTTTGCAACGCTAAGATGATGCTTTCTTTTTGTGAGGGAGAGAGGCGAGCAAAGACATTGTGTTGCTCCGCAAGATTGCCAAGTTCTGCCTCTGTTAAGGAAAGGAGCTGGTCGCCCGTGATGACTTCTCCTGCATCAATGCCGACATCCTTGCAAATTTTGCGCGTCACTAAAGCGTTATCGCCTGTTAGAATCTTGGTTGAAACGCCATAGCTCTTGAGCGACGCAATCGCTTTGAGGGCTGATTCCTTGGGTGGATCGAGGAAAGCGATGTAACCTAAAAGAATCAATTCACTTTCATCCGCAATGGAGAAGGTCGTTTTGTCTTGAGGGAATTCGCGATAGGCGATGCCAAGAACACGATAGCCATCGCAGCTCAGTTTTTCATATTCCTCGAGAAGGTCATTCTTGATGAGGTCAATCATCATGTAAACTTCGTCATCGACTTGGTAGTGCGTGCAAGCTTTATAAATATCTTCGACGGCTCCTTTGCAGACCAAGACGTGATCTCCTTCATAGTCGACAACGACGGACATCCGCTTGCGTTGAAAATCAAAAGGAATTTCATCAACCTTGCGACAGCCGCGATCGACATCGAGATCCGTGTGAGAGAGGACGGAAGCATCCAGCAAATTGCGCAGGCCAGTTTGATAGTAGCTGTTCATGTAGGCATAGCGCAGGACGTCTTCGCTGGCGCGATTGGTAACGTCGACATGCTTTTCTAAAAAGACGCGATCTTGTGTGAGGGTGCCTGTTTTATCGGTGCACAAAATATCGATGGCGCCAAAATTTTGAATCGCATTCAGGCGCTTCACGATGACTTTTTTGCGCGACATCGCAATCGCTCCCTTCGAAAGGTTGACGACGACAATCATCGGAAGCATTTCCGGAGTGAGGCCAACAGCGACGGAAAGGCCGAAGAGCAAGGCTTGTGTCCAACTGTGATCTTTGAAGCCGACAATCAGAAAAACAATACTGACCATCACGACCATGAAGCGAATCATGAGCCAGGTGAATCCTGAAATGCCTCGGTCGAAACTGGTGAGCACGGGAGCGCCAGCCAACTTTTGAGTGATGGCTCCAAAGTGAGTATTGATGCCAGTATTGACCACAAGGCCTTTGGCGCTGCCACTAACAACGTTGCTCCCTTGAAAGACAGCATTCGGAAGTTCAATGATGGTTCGCTTCTTGTTCTCAGCAGTGACACCTGCTTCCACCGATTTTTCAACAGGCATCGATTCTCCCGTGAGAGAAGATTGACTCACAAAAAAATCTTTAGCGGCAATCAACCTAATATCTGCAGCGATGAGCGATCCGGCTTGCAGGGAGACGATATCGCCAGGAACGATTTGTGACATCGGGATGTCGACTTCGTGTCCATCGCGCAGTACATGGCAATTTGTTTGCACCATGGCTCTCAATTTTTCAACAGCTTTACTCGAGCGATGTTCTTGGCAGTAAGAAAAACCGACGCTCAAAATAACCATGAACCCTACAATCGTGGCTGAGGGAGCGTCTCCCATCAAGATGGACGCCACACAGATCACTAAGAGTTGAATGACGAGAGGATTTTTGCAACGAATGAGAATCTCTTTAAGAAAACCTTGATGCTTTTTTTTGCCAAGGTCATTAGGGCCCCATGTGATGAGGTGTTCCTCTGCTTGCGCGCTGGTGAGGCCTTGCTCCGAGCTGCCGAGAGCTTCTAGAGCTTGGTCTGGTTGGAGAGAGCAAACATCTAAGAATTTTTGTTCTTGTTCAGAAAATGCTTCAACGACATTGGAACTTTTGCGTGCGGCAAAAGTCGGAACTGTTTTTTTAAAGGAAGAAAAAATGTTCACGGGAATGCTTTTAAATTAAGGTCGCCTTAGGATGAAAATCAAAATGAAATTCAAGTTCAATAGACGCTTTGCGCCTTTGTCACAAGCATGCGCGAAGCGCGAAGTTAACTCAAACTCAAACTACAAACACTCAAACTTTCTTCAATGCCCCAAGGCCATCGGTCCCACCCATTGCTGGATCCTATCATTCCATTCCGGAGGGCTGGTGATTTCAAGAAGAGCATTGTTAATTTCTCTTTTTTGAGGAAGATTCGGACGCAAGCCAATGGAACGGTAGATCGTGCCAGATGGAATGGAGGCAAGCCGAAGTTGGCCGGGATAGTCGTGCGAGACGAGGTACTGAAGACTAATGCTGTCACCAACAAAAGCATCGATTTTTTTATTATAGAGCGCATCCAATCCCTCTTTGAGGTTTTCAAATTTTTTAGTCGGAAGACCTTTTAGTTTTAACGTTTTTGCTCCATAGCTACCGCGAAAGACGCCTGTCTTATAACGAGCTAGATCCTCGATGTGCCGTAGAGAAGCATGGTCAGCGGCAATAGTTAACGAGGAGATGACTGTTCCCGTTAAGAGTGCAATAAAGATCATGCCTGCAAGCATCCAGACAAACGTGAGTGAGCGTCCCCAAAAAGTCACCGGGACTTTATCTCCATAACCATTCGTCGTCATCGTTACGGCTCCAAACCAAAAAGCAGAACCGACACCATGAGGCAGCAAATCATCAAAATGATTTTTATTGTTTTTCCGCTCTACTAGCCAAAGCAGAATGCTAAAAATAAAAAGTCCGAGCATCATGAAGAAAAAGATTTCCAAAAAGCCATTGCTTTTGAGCGAAGATGAAAACTCCAAAATTTCTTGGGTGATCACGAAATTGCGAAGAGCAACCAGCAGGCGACTCGCTAAATAAGGCTCGGTGAAATCGATGAGATTTTTTGCTTCGATCGAAGGAGCCATTTCTGCAATGCAAAGATCACACTTTCCCGTATGCAGGGCCTCCATTACTTCATTGGGAGCTAGTTTGACGTAGTCATAATTACAGCCAATTTTTTTAGCGATTTGTTCCCAAAGATCAACCGTCAATCCGCACCATTTGTTGGGGGACTCCTCATAGGCATAAGGAGGGGATTCGCTGACGATGACATGGAGGAATGGAGGTGTTGTTTCTCCCATCGCAACCGTCATCCAGATAAAAAAAGAAAGAATAAAAAATTTCATGAGTTTAAGTCTGATATTGAGCCACGGTAAGTTTATGAGGGGAAAAGTTTTTTTGAACAAAAAAAGAATAGCGGTGTCTAAAATGCTATGCGATTATCACCCGTTTTGTTCCTTCTTATGACACTCATGAAAACTATTTTAGCCTTTATTGTTAGTGCAGCATGCTTCACTTCTCTTTTTGCTCAAGAAAATATTGGAAATTCTTCTGAGTTGGTTTCAGGAGATGTCATGGTACAGGCTGGCGATCCTGGAAATAATCCTTACCTCAGAAAAGACTATGAGTTTTGGGGAACGCCGGTAAAGCTTGGAAGCGTCGATCATGTTTATAAAATTGGGAAATATGAGGTGACGATTAAAGATTGGCAAACGTTTCTCACCGCTACCGCTTCTCAAGCAGATATCAACGGAGTGATCGATGTCTATGGACTTTATAATGATGAAATGTTGAATTGGATTCAGCCTTGGGATGAATGTAGCCAGGATGGAAAATATATTCGCGCTTATAGCATCAAAAATAAAACGACACTCCCTATAACGCATGTCAATCTTTATGGTGTATTGTACTATATTAACTGGAAAGAGCATGGTTCTCCGATTCTTGACGCAGGAGCAGATGTTGGTGCCATTTTAGAACATGGAGCTTATGAAATTTTAAAGGATGGAACGATTGTCCCAAATGAGAAATCTCGCTTTTATCTTCCAACTCAAGATGAATGGATCAAGGCAGCCTACTACACAAGCAATAAGCTGGGTGGATGGTATTCGCTTTATCCAACCCAGTACGATACCGCTCCAGGCAATGACAATGGAGATGTGATGAATCAGGCCAATTACGATAACCGTTCCTATCTTTCGAGTCCTTTATCAGGGCTGACTCCGGTTGATTGTTTTAGTGAGTCTAAAAGTTATTATGGTTGTTACGACATGGGAGGCAATGTCAACGAATGGACTTATAGCTTTGATGGCCCCGATAAGTTCATTGTTCGTGGAGGATCATATGAGTCTCAGTACAACTATTCAGGGAGCAACGATCTCATGATTAGCGCGGTTCCAAAAAGTTATGATCCAACAACGGAGAGCGCGACGATTGGCTTTCGTATTGCAGAACACAACTGTCCGGTTAAAAGTCTATTAACATCAACTGGTTAGAAGTTGACACCTCGTTATTTCTGAAGTCTCTTTTTGCAAGCAGTTGATCGATAGGGATCTTTTCAAATGGGTGAATGCTCAAAAGTTGTAAACTTCTGTGCAAGCCTCCTGGCAGTTTGAGATCCTTGTGAAGGATAGCGATAATGAGGTAAACGACAATGGAAATCCAGATTTGAGTTTTTACCGCATTGAGACTGTTGCCATAAAAATGTTTGATTCGTAGATTCTGTTTTATCCATTTGAAAAA
>JAPLTJ010000090.1 GCA_026398175.1 Verrucomicrobiia bacterium
CATCTAATTCTTCCTTGCCTGCTCGCTTTCCTGTTCCTACCCTCAAGTCTAACCTAACAAAAAGTAACACACCTTTGAGTAACCCATAATGCTAGCTTTTCAGAGCAGAGTGTTGCACTTCACTTTTGAAACGGCGTGTTCTAAAAACATCTTATTCTTTCCGCAAGATTGTCGCGCTTCAAAGGTTATCCATGATTCCTGCTGCGCTCGCTGTTGAAACAAATCATAGATGGGTTGGCGCACTTGTAGATTCGTTTCAGGCCGAAAATTAACATATAACCACTTGCTTTTTACGTCATCATCCTCCCCATAAATTAACTGTTCGGAAATATTTAATGTTGTCTCATCTGTTTCTTCCCCCAACCCTAAAGGAAGAGCTATCACCTTAGGATGAAGATGGGTGACATTGGTAGAAAACCACCTCTCCACATTTTCCGGCAAGAATCGTTGCCTAAATTCATCACAGGGATAGCACCCCTCCCCTGTAACTAAAATGATTTTCTTTCGAGTTAATCTTAACTTTTCAAAAAATTGTAACACTTTATCAATTTTACAAAAAACAATGTCTCCCCCTTGAAAGCTCATGTCAGGATTTCTGCAAGCATTACTCTCATAAATATGATCACAACACTTGGAATAAAGATCTCGCCGAACAATGCTTTTTGAAATTAAAGACTTTTCCATAGCTTACCAGTATCCTCCTCCCTCAATCTCTTTCCATCCAATAGGTCGTTCTTCTTCTAAAGGAGGAGACCATGAATCATTCATTATTTTTTGAAACTTGGGACTATCCCTCCAACGTCCACCACTCACTCCAAAAAGCAATTGCGTCGCTCCCCCCAAATGAATAGCCACCTTTCCCATTTTTTTGATCGTTGCCCCAAGAGGCAATCCATAAGCACCGCATCCCAAGATAGCGACATCAAAATTTTCACATTGAACTTTCTTTTTTAAAAGCGCGAGAGCTTCGATCCAGGAAGAATATTCCGTTTTATTATTGGGCACTGTCTGTGGTGTCTTGATGAGCTTCAGCGTAAATCCGGGAAGCATCTTAGGATTATCAAAAATCTGCTCGCGAACTGTTAAATATTGTTTTTCTATCGATGCTGTAAAAGGATGGACCACAAGGACGGTTTTTCCCTGAAGCTGTGACGACCAAGGATCGTTAAAAAAATAAGGCTCTAATGCCGACAGCTCTGCTAATTTTGATTTTTTAGCGTAGGTTTTAATAAGCCATCCATGAAAAGGAGCATCCATAAGCCCCAAAAGATCAGCATGAGAAATAGCATCCAAATAAGTAGCAGCAAATTTTTGGAGATGATCAGATGTCATGGGAAATACTCCCGCTGGAGATTGTAATATCTTTTGCTCTTTTTCTGAAAGTTTTCCCTCCAGCAAAAGTTTTCCAGTACAATATCCTTCAACCCACCCAATGCGCCCAATTAAAGCAGGCGCATTTGTTTGAATCATCTTTGCAATAGTTTGATTGCACTCCTCTGGTGACAACGTTGGAACAGCCTTAATAGCCGCTTTGCGATTAATAAAAAATCTACGCATTCTTTGGATCATAGAATTCATTCAAGAAATCTTCTCCCCAATAGCAAGCTGCATTCTTGGACCTCCACTTTGTGTGCGACGATCAAGCGTCCCATCAGGCATCACAATCCAAGCCTCTCGAGCTCCTGACTTGAGTAAAAAATGATTATCAATTTCAGCTTCTTGCACAGGTCTTTTTCGTGAAACAATAGCAACTGAAATATCAGGAGCTGCGCTCCAAGTTGGTTCAGTTCGCATCGTCTTCATGCGACTGTTGGAAATCCAACCAACATCAATCGTTCGGATTCCATCAGGCGTTTCAATCGCAGCATTAAAAACCAAATGACCATCAGGAAGCTGCTGAGCGAGCAGCTGTGCTATTTTTCCAGCCTGCAGTCCAACATGACTCTCTACAGCACCAGAAAGTGCATCCTCAGCATGCGAAAGATGAAGTGACTCTAAATATTTTTCTGTTACTTCTCGCGCGGTCCCATGAGCGACAAGTCGGCCTTCTTGCAAAAGGACACCATGCGTGCAAAGATCCAACACGCTCTGCGCTGAGTGGCTCACAAAAAGAACTGTTGTTCCTGAGTCGCGAATTTCACTGATGCGATTGAGGCATTTTTCTTGGAACTTAGCATCACCCACCGCCAAGACCTCATCCAGAATCAGGATCTCAGGCTCTAAGTGCGCTGCCACAGCAAAAGCCAAGCGCACGCGCATCCCGCTAGAATAGCGCTTCACCGGCGTCTCCATAAAATCAGCTATCTCGGCAAACTCCACAATGCGACTGTAGCGATCATCAATTTCTTTTTGCTTCAATCCGAGGATACTTCCATTGAGATAGACATTTTCTTTTCCTGTCAGTTCATAATTAAAACCTGTGCCTACTTCGAGCAAACTTGCAATACGTCCTCGAATCGAGATTCTACCTTCTGTTGGGGCGGTGATGCGTGATAAGAGTTTGAGAAGCGTCGACTTTCCAGAACCATTCCTTCCCATGATCCCAACAACATCCCCTTTTTTAATTTCTAAATTAATATCTTGAAGCGCCCAAAAATCATAAGGCGTTGGCATGCGATCGGTCTGATGATCAAAAACAGAGGCATGAGGATCGGGCCGTTTTAATTTGCGAGCCACCCAACTCTCAATCTGATCGACAAGCATCTGCCGGCTGATAACGCCAAGCCGATATTTTTTCGACAGATTTTCTATTTTGATAACAACATCAGACATGAGAAGGCAGTAAAGGGTAAAGAGTTCTACTCACAAAATATCGACGCAATGCCGTTCGGTTTTATTAAACAAAAGCACTCCCACGAAAATCGTAATGATGCTCACAACAAAACTGATGGAAACTTCGAAGAGCGTCACCGTTCCCTGCCCCATAAAGGCGTAACGAAAAGCCTCGATGACCGAAACCATCGGGTTGAGCAGATAAAGTGTGTGGATCGGACCAGGCGGCACAAGGCTCAGGGGATAAACGACACAGCTGCCGTACATCCAAAGTTGAATAAAAAAAGTGAGCAAAATTTGAAGATCGCGAAACCGCGTTGTGATTGCTGAAACAAAACAACCGACGCCAAGTCCCAGTGCGCCCATTTGAATCAGCAACACCGGGAGAACAATGATCCGCCACCCCATGCTGATAGGAGCGCCATGCCATGCGTACCAAACATAGAAACCAAGAAACAAAGCCATCTGCATGACAAAGCCAACAAGATTGACAATGAGTTGAGAAATGGGAACAACCAGCCGCGGAAAATAAACTTTATCAAACAACGAAGAGTTCGAAATAAAAGTTGTCGCCGTTCCTGTCACGCACGCTGAAAAATAGCCCCAGCAAACGGTTCCTGCCATGAAGAAAAGCATCGGAGGAATCCCTCCTGTAGAAATTTTGGCAATGTTGGAAAAAACCAATGTGAACATCAAGCTCGTAAAAAGAGGTTGAAGCAGATACCAAAGCGAGCCGAAAAAAGTTTGCTTATAACGTGAAACATAGTCGCGATGCACCATACGCATGATGAGTTCGCGATATTCCCAAATTTCTTTCCATGGAACATGAAAGAGACTAACGCGAGGCTCAATCACCGTTGTCCACGTGTTCTTCTCTGTTTGATCAAGATTCATGTTGCTAAAATTGGGTGAAAAAATTACTGCTTCGTTAGATCTAGACAGGCTACCGCCATTAAGAAATAAAAAAACATCCTAACATGATACAGACCTCATTGAAAATGGGAAAACACTCTGCTAGTTTAGAAAGCCATGTCGGACTTTAAAACAAGTTTAGCTTTCTGTATAAGAAAATTTTTGACAAAAGTCCTGACCCCACTAACTGGTTTTATCCAACGGCAGGAGTTGCCAGAAAACGCTGAGTTTCCTTTAATATGGAAAAAAATAAAATATGTCATCTCATATTGGATCAGCTCGCGGTGCAGCGGTGTTATCACGTTTGCTTACCCTGAGATACCTTACAACCCCATCCAGACGCGCCGTCAGGAAAGCCACCGGGAATGGACCTCTGCGCTCCTTGGCATCTCTTCCAATAAACTAAAAAAAATCGCAACGAAATTTTTAATTCAGGAACAATGCTGCACAGCTCCAGCAATTCCTCAAAAGACAATTCCTCCTTCTTTCACCATCCTCGTTTGCTTTCATCATCATCTTGATTATTTCAAAGATTGCTTGCACTCGATTCAAGAAGCGATTCGTTGCTCACCCTCCACTCAAGTTGAAGTCCTCATCATCAATGACGATCCCTCGATTGACTTATCAACTCTTCTTGCTAATTATGATTTTTCGTTGCGCCAAAAAATAGTCCTTCGCTCTCATGTCGAAAACCTCGGCATCTGTTGCAGCCTCAATGACGCTATCACTCACGCTCAAGGAGAATGGCTGGTCTATCTTGATTGCGACGACCTTCTTGAGCCAAGTGCATTTTCAGTTTTAGAAAGAACCATTGCTGAGCATCCTGCCGCCCGCTTCATTAGCTCCCGTGCGATTGATATCGATACTGATAGCGACATCTTATTTTGGCGATTGCGCTCTGAACATCCTTATGAGCTGATTAAAAATAATTTTGCAGGTCATCTTAAAGTGATTAAAAAAGAACTTCATCAAGATCTTGGATTGTTCAAAAAAACATTTGAAGGATGTCAGGACTACGAATTTGCCTTGCGAACCGCAATCAATGAACCACTGCTCTTTATTCCTGATTATCTCTATCGTTATCGATGGCACCATGACACTCAAACCGTGAGTCAGAATCAACGTCAAAATCTGATTGCGATGCGTGCTCGCCAGTCTTACATGCTCGCCATCTACTGGCTCACCCATGGAACTGAAATGATAGAGTGGCATGTGACAGGCCCTGAGGCAGCCTCGTGGGAGGAAGAATGCTCTTCGTCATCTCAGAACCTGTATTCAAAGTCGAGCGACAATCAATCTCGCTATAGCGTGAGCTTACAAGCAACAACGCCATACGATCAGCGGCGCTGGAAATTGCTACTAGTCGAAATCGCCACGCTGGTCATTGATCGTTATCGAGAGAATGATGCGAACATTTCTCTCTTGGTGAAAGTTTGAGTGTCGCTCAAAAGCAATAGAGCGTGTTCAAAAATCGCTGAGATGGATGAAATAGAAGGAACCTCGGAGCGCAATCGCTGAGCGTATATGCAATACGTGAAGCGACGAGCACCGGAGTGACGCCGTAGTTCGCCATCTCAGTAGAGTTTAGGACACGCTTTACCGTCCGACGCTAACGTAGGTAAACCCTGCCTCTCTAGCAATGTCAGGATGCAGCAAATTGCGTCCGTCAAAAAGCAATGGCGTGTGCATCGTCTTCTTGAGGGCTGCTAGATCGACATTAGCAAACTCTTCCCACTCGGTTGCAATGATGAGAGCTTCTGCATCTTGAGCTGCCTCCAGAGGAGAAGCGGCAAAGGTCGCCTTTTTAAGTGTTCCTAATTCTTTAGCTTTTTCCATTCCTTTAGGATCATAGACGCTCACATATGCTCCTTCTTTGAGGAGCTGCACCACTAAGTCCATGGCTACAGAACAGCGGATATCGTCGGTGTCAGGCTTGAAAGCAAGTCCCCAAACGGCAATTTTTTTATCACGCAAAACCCAAAGCGCCTCTCTTACTTTTACGAGAAAATGCTCGAGCGCCGAAGCGTTGATCCGTTCCACTTCTTCCAAGAGCGTAAAAGGAACACCTAATTGACGGCTGATCGAAATAAAAGCAGCAATATCTTTTGGAAAACAGGAACCACCGTAACCGAGTCCTGCATTCAGGAAGTTTCTTCCGATGCGTCTGTCCATACCGATTCCGTCTGCCACCTTTTCTACATCAGCTCCACTGGCTTCACAGATCGCAGCCACAGCATTGATGTAAGAAATCTTGAGAGCCAAGAAAGAATTCGCTGCATGCTTGATCAATTCAGCACTGTTGATATCAGTGACCAAAATCGGCGCCATGAAAGGCTCATAAACTTTTTTCATGAGTGAAACAGCACGATCATTGTTGCTTCCAATCACAATTCTATCTGGCTTCATCAAATCTGGAACAGCACATCCTTCGCGCAAAAACTCAGGATTACTAACGACGTCAAACTCACATCCTGTCTTGTTGTAGCGACGAATGGTCTCGGCAACTTTCTCTCCGGTTTTGACCGGAACAGTGCTCTTGTCAACAATGACGCGATATTCTTTTAAGACGCCTGCAATTTCACGAGCGACCGCCTCAATGTAAGAAAGGTCAACACTTCCATCTGCTTGTGGAGGCGTTGGCACCGCAATAAAAACAACCTCGCCATGCGCAACACCCTCTTCAATACTCGTTGTAAACATCAAGCGCTTAGCAGCAACATTGCGTGTGACTAGTTCTTCAAGTCCTGGTTCATAAATAGGAATTTGACCAGCTAAAAGCATGTCGATCTTTTTTTGGTTGTTATCAACGCAGATGACATGATGTCCTACTTCGGCAAAGCAAGCTCCTGTGACTAGGCCGACATATCCAGATCCAATAATACAAAGTTTCATAAAAAGAAATTTTAGATCCCCGACTCCGCGGGGACAAGGTTGAAGAGTTTAAGAGCTTAAGAGTTTAGGGGGAAGAAAAAAATAAACATTTTCCTTTTCTATAGAGAAGCCCTCTTAAAAGAGAGCAATGCGTTAAAAAAATGCTTTTATTTGACCTACAATAGCCCTCTGTTAGGCATGGTGCTATGGTCATAGCAGCCCGTTGAGAAGCCACTGTTTTCAGCAAATCATCAAGACAATCAACATATTGCTAAGAATATTTTAGCTCTGTTATACCAGCCCCCCGACAATTTTCTCTGTAGACATTGTCAAAATTTCTCCCCTTCGGAGGGAGTTTATACCATCTCCCCAAAATAAATGGACTATAAGACGCTGGAAGTTTGGTGTTGAGCAAGGCGGAAGAGTGCAGCGCTATGCGAACATAACGCCAGATCTGACAACGAAGCTCAGCGCCAAAATAACAAGTCAGATGGTCAGGTCATTTCTTTGATTTTTGCCGAAGGCCTTGATAACTCAAACTCAAACTTCTAGCCTGGATATTTCATACTGATTGTGACGAGGAAGCCGCGAAGGCTGATGAGGCAAGGCAGACGAGGATTTGAGCGCCGGGCTGTATGTGTACATACTGTCCAAGCTCAAACCGGAGTCTAACGCAGCAGTCATCGGCCTTCCCGGTCGGCCTTCCCGGCTTTCACAGTAGATCGGTATGAAATATCCGGGCTAGCACTCAAACTTCATGCCAAATCAATAAATCTCAACCTTCCGTTGAGATTTATTGATTTGGCATTAAACCAGGCATCAGCGGATTAGCTGCATTAGCTCCATTTTTGCCTGCTGGCATTGGTGGCGCAAAGCTCACTGGCAAGGTGATCTGAGGAGCATCTTTCAGCGCCATCGTAAAGACAGCACCTGTTTGCAACAAGCCTGGCTGAGTGCCTGTTCCTTGATTGTTTCTAACTTCCGCGCCAAATGAAACGAGCCAGCTAGAAAGTTCGCGGGTAATAACGTAACGTTGATAGAGAAGACTATTGCCAGGCGTTGCCGTTGTTGTCGTCGAAGAAGCACCCATCGTAGAATCATTCATGTTATAAATCTGTGTGGCACTAAAGGACCAATGATCATTTAACTTCCAATTCATGGAAACGGAGGGTTGGTTACCACTCATCCCATTATAATTATTAATGTAGGCGCTTCCTAACCCAAATTGAAGCCATCTCGTTGGCATGAAATCAAACTGTGTATTGACCTCAGAGTATCCGAACGTCGTCATGGGAACTTGAGAATCGATATGGAGCGCAAACCAACTAACAGGCAGGAAAGTAAAACGATTATTCAAATTAGAAACAGGCCCATTGAAATAAGGATTAATAGCATTGAGGTCCGTGAAGGTATCTAAATAAAACCAATCATAAGTATCCCCATCGCGCCGTGTTTGCAGTTTATTTCTCACACCAACGCGCATAATCGCCCAAGTATCAATCGTATCAATCGCATTAAATTGAGGAAAATCCAACGGCTGCAATTGAGTGGAGCTCGTTTGATAACCTGAAATCGTTGTGTTGTTAGGATTGTTAGGCATGTACCGATCAAATTGCATCACCTGATTTACATTGGGTCCTCCCGCATAGACACCAGAAAGATTGGCATAAGGTTGAAAAACGTGCCGCACACCATCCACGCCAAGAAGCTTTGACTGCAATGCTTCAAAGCTGCGAGTTATTTTAAAAGATGTCTCCAAGCCAGCATTCACAATTGGCCGAACTGTCGTCCCAGTCCAATTGAATTGATTCCCTTGAGACCCCCCATTGGTGCTCGTGGCGTAACTCGGGAAGGTAGTAATCGCTCCATTGGTGTCCGTATAATCTCCCCCATGATTGTAAGCCGTAACGCGAACGCCCAGTTTAGGGACTAACGAGAGCCAACCAAAAAGTGTTTGCGGCAAACTCACTTGATGAAAGGTATCGAAACGCGTGGCATTATATCCTGAAGGAGTAAAGTAATTAGGATTATTGGTGGAGTTAGCAGCAAAATTTCTCTGCAATTGCCCCAATGCTGTAGTGCCATCATAAAAAGCAGGAAGTCCAAAAAGCGGCTCTTGTTTAAAATCAAAAGCTAACTCAGGCAAACGCTCTGTTGTTTCTTGAAAAGAATTCATCTGCCAGCGAGTCACGAGCGAGAGCGTGTAATCTTCATCCATCTTGGTGAGAGTGATATTATTGTCCGGCTGAGGATTGACACTATTCTCAGCTGGATAATAGGTCTGCATGAAGTTGAAATCACTCAACTTCGTTATATCAGCGGTCGCATAAACATCATCATTGAGATAAAATTTTTGGTTAAAACCAATCCGATAACGACCAACGTAATCTCCACTTGTTGGCGTGGCAATCGTTTGCTGCCCCGGAGGATTGTTGGCATTGGGACTATGATCCCAAGCGTAGTACAAAATAAACTCCCCATTGTTCCGGTCATTTTTTCCAAAATGATCCATGAGATCTATTCCAGTCGCAAAGCCGCGCAGCGAGCGATAATCAGCGTGAAGGCGCGCAATCAAAGTGTCGTCGCCAAGAAGAGGATAGCTGTAAGAAGTTAAAAGAAATCCGCCCCAGGTTGAATCATATCCTGGCATGATTTGAAAACCAGTCTCCTTCAAACTTGTATAAAGATAAGGCAGCCACAAAATGGGAATCTTCCCAGCGTACAGCGTGCTATTGAGAAAAATAACGCGATCCTTGTCGTAAATACGAATCCCACGAGCATGGACACTCCAACTAGGCATCGAGGAGTCAGAGGTTGTCATGACTCCATCTCTCACACTAAATTCCTTAGTCGTCACCGACTTCATACTAAGCGAATGAAATTTCATAGGAAGAGCTTCTCCTTGAAATTCCAAAGCCCGAACATGTTTTGTCTCTAAATTATAAAGAGCTCGTTGACCATTGAAAACCCCCTTGTCTTGATAAATACGAACATTACCTAAAAGAAGAACATCACGAGTATCAGGATTATATTCTGCCTTATCACAATAGATACTCACGCCATTATAATGGATCTGCACATTATCTTCCGCGAGAGCAATTCCATTTTCAAACTGCGTATTCCCATCAGCTGTGATTTCAACAGGCTTACTACTAATCGTCGCAACCTGCGAAGCCTCCGTTACCTGTGCTTTGGAAGCAGGAACGAGCGCCAGTAATAAAAAAAGGGGAATGAGACGAAGATACATTAGCCAAGCAATGAATGAAGAAAAAGAAGAATAGCCACAAAGAACACAAAACTAAAAACAATTAACTGCAAAGTAATACAAAGAGGAAAAAAAGAATTAACCACAAAGAACGCAAAGAATCACCGCTGTTCAAAATAAAACCAATCAACAGAAGAAAAGCAGCCACTAGCTACACCATCGTCATTCCAGCGGACGCTGGAATCCAGCGACTACCGATCTTTATTTTTGTTTTCGTAAAAGTATTGTTTAATCTCCATCGATCCTTTTAATTTTTTTGCCGCTACTACTCAAATATGAATTGACTTTTGCTGGTATGGGTCCCCGCCTTCGCGGGGATGACGTACCAGCGTCCGCTGGAATGACGGTTAATCAAGTTGTTCCTTTATTTTTAGAAATGCCACTTGAGCAGCATGCAAGTAATTTTATTTTGGACAGCAGTGTCTCTTGCATTCTCGATGGTTAATTTCCTCCTGCTGATTTCCCCAAATGCCTGATATCCTCCGCACTAACCGCAAACACCACATCTTCTGCGATATTAGTGGAATGATCTCCAATGCGTTCCAAGCAGCGACTAATCAAAATAAGATTGAGATAAGTTGGAATTTGTACTGAATCATCCTGCATGCGAAGGATGAGATGTTTATTGAAATTTTTATTTAAGAGGTCCAACTCTTTGTCTTGTATCTTTACTTCAAGCGCTGCCTTTTCATCATGATTGAGGTAAGATTGAATGGCATCATCAAACATTTTTATTGCTAGAGCGATGATTTTATCGAGTTCGTGGAGCTCTTTCACTTCAGGATGTGCGTTCATCTTGCGAGCGCGACGCGCAATGCTAACAGTTTGATCGGCAATACGCTCAATATTAGCTCCAATTTTCATCGAAGAAATCACATCGCGCAAATCAGAAGCCACCGGTTGAAAACGACTCATGATGTAAAGCCCCTCACGATCAATTTGCATTTCTAAAAGATCAATCTCTTCATCATCAGCGATGGCATTATTGCAATAATCATCATCATGCTCATAAAGACCACGAATCGAATTTTTTAAATTTTGCTTCGTCAATTGAGCCATCTCCAAAACAGTTTGGCGCAGGTGATCAAGCCTGTCTGTAAAAGGAGTGAGGATGTGGGAGCGTGGGTGCATGGGAAGAAAGTAAAGAGTGAAGGGTAAAGGGTGAAGAGTAACTGATACAAGTTGCGAGCGCTATTTTTTAAGTTTTTTTTCTTGGTGTTCTATCAAAATAGTAATTACAAAAATGGGTGTTGTTCGAATCTAGAAAATACTCTTTACCCTTTACCCTTTACCCTTTACTCTTCACTCTTTACTCGGTTGATTTGGCCTAACCAAATCGACCCGTAATATAATCCTCAGTTTGTTTTTGGATAGGGGCTGTAAAAATTTTATTGGTCTGATCAAACTCAATTAACTTTCCTAAGTAGAAAAAAGCTGTCAGATCAGAAATGCGACTGGCTTGGTGCATGCTGTGCGTAACAATGACGATCGTAAAATCTTTTTTTAATTCCACAATCAATTCTTCGATTTTTGCTGTGGCAATCGGATCCAGCGCAGAACACGGTTCGTCCATGAGTAAAATTTCTGGTCGGCTCGCAATAGCACGCGCAATGCAGAGCCGCTGCATCTGCCCTCCAGAAAGCCCCAAGGCACTTTCATGAAGTCTGTCTTTCACTTCATCCCAAAGAACCACTGCTTTGAGGCAGCGCTCGACTGTTTCCTCTAAAACAGAACGCTGCCGCTGACCAGTAATCCGCAAGGGATAAACAATATTTTCATAAAGTGACATCGGAAAAGGATTTGATTTTTGAAACACCATTCCAATGCGCCGTCGAAGAGCAATGATTTCTACACTCGGATCAAAAATACTAGTGCCATGAATCGTAATGTCTCCCGCATGACTGATATTAGGAATGAGTTCATTCATGCGGTTAAAATTTCTGAGCAACGTTGACTTGCCGCAGCCTGAAGGCCCAATGAAAGCGGTCACTTGACGATCAGGAATTTCAAGATTGATGCCAAAAAGGGCCTGTTTCTTTCCATAAAAAAAATCAAACTCTTTGACTTCGATGAAGCCATCGCTGTGCGATGGCAGTTCGTAGTTCGTAGTTGGCAGTTCGCAGTTGTTAGCTTGATGGTTCATCTAAAAAGAAAATGTTATTTTACAATGAAGGAGTGTAGAAGATTTTTCTTTTTAAAAATACGTGCCATTTTGAATTTTCTGCAAACTGCGAACTGCCAACTGCGAACTATAATTGCTTCCTAAAAAACAATTGGGCCGTAATATTAATTCCCGTGACGATAATAACCAAAACGAGAGCTGCCGTCCAAGCCATCTGAACTTGGTAAGAATAAGGCAAAGAAGAAAAATTATAAATAAAAACAGAAAGTGATGCTGTTGGCTCCATCAAAGAGTGCGCCCAATTTTGATTAAAAAGAGCAGTGAAGAGCACGGGAGCGGTTTCTCCAGCAGCTCGCGCAATCGCTAGCATCATCCCCATCATGATCGCAGGAAGTGCCTCCGGAAATACAATATGCCAAATTGTTTGAAATGCGGTAGCACCCAATCCATAAGAAGCATCTCGGTAAGAGGAAGAGACTCCTCGCAAGGCCTGCTCCGAGGTCAATAAAATTGTGGGGAGCATCAGCACTGCTAATGCTACTCCACCGGCTAGCGCTGAAAAATTACCTGTGGTCAACACGACAAAAGCAAAAGCAAAGGCACCGCAAATGATGGAAGGAATCCCTGTTAATAACTTCGCTACAAATCGAACAGCTCCAGAAAATCGAGCGTATGGAGCATATTCATGAATGAAAATAGCACCCAAAATCCCCAAAGGAGCGGCGAGAATCAATCCGATCCCAACCATCGTAGCTGTTCCAAGAATCGCATTCCCAAAACCTCCCTCTTCTAGGCCCGGTGCCGGAGGCAGTCCGGTCAAAACACCCAGACTCAAGAGTGGCAATCCTTTTTTCAACAGCAAAAAGAGAAGTGAAAAAAGAGGAACCAACGTCAATGCCGAAAGCAAAAAACAGAGCAGCGTCAATGCCTGGTTGCGAACAAGGCGAACCCAAGAGGTTCTTCCCTCTTGCTGATGAAAAAAATGAGCGCCTGTTAATGACATAGTTTTTAAAGTGTATCACTCTTGTCCAAAATAAAACCAATCAACAGAAGAAAAGCAGCCGCTAGCCACATTCTAGCGACACCGCCGTCATTCCAGCGGACGCTGGAATCCAGCGACCGCCGATCTTTATTTTTGTTTTCGTAAAAGTATTGTTTACTTCTCATCTATCCCTTTCATTTTTTTGACGCTACTACTCAAATGTGAATTGACCTTCGCCTGGATTCCAGCGTCCGCAGGAATGACGAAAATGTTAATGAGTAGTAATCATTTTCTAAAGAAAGAACCTTTGTTCATTGAAAAATTGTAAAGTAGCAATTGATGACATGCTTTAAACAGCTTCATTATTTATAGCTCCATAACTATGACCTGATCCTTGCGCTGCCTCTAGCAATGATGATCGTCCCTCGTCATGAACAGGTCGAGAGGCAGCATGGGTTTGAAACATTGTGATTAAAACATCAAGACCTCTTTCTTGAGCAACTTGAATTTCTTCTAGAGAAATTTTTCCTGAATTAATGTGAATTCCGAGATGGCTCAAGAGAACTTTGTAAGCCGAGATCTGTTCTTCTGCAACAGCATCACTATCCAAAGAAGTCACGACCTTGCTCAGGAGATCAGCAGTATCAATAGAACGAAAAGCTTCGATGGTATTTTTAGAATCAGGATCTTGTCTGCATTGATAGGTAAGTTCTATAAAACTACGATAAAGCGGATCTTTAAAGAGATTCACCAAAGGAGACTTTAAAACTTCAAAGGTCTTTGAAAGAGCCTGTGTTCTAGCTCGCAAGAGAGCAGGCCGTGCTGTCGTTGGACTCTTAACAAGCGGCATTCCATCCTCCTGTGGCATGAGGCCCTGTTCTTGAGAAGTGACACTGGAGCTCACATCAAAAGTTGTGAGGTCTGCTTTTAATTGCTGAGTCTTTTTTTGATCAATGTCAACTGGCTTTTGATACATCGCAGTCGATCGGTCTCCTACTTGTTCTAGCGTTCGGTAGCAGGCATAACAAAGAAAAGTTGCTGCAATATAAACAACACCGCTAAACAAAGTCTGCTGAACGACATCTTTAGCAGAAATTTTTCCTTTTTCATGAGCTCCATATAAATTGCTGATTCCGCTGCGGCTCAAAGAGGCCACCAAATCAGGTGTGAACTCCGTCATCACCCTAACAAGAGCCCTCAGCGAGGGTTGTAGGACCTGATCAGTCGAAGCCAATGCTTGCGCCTGCTGCTCCAACGATCCCTTACAAGCCTCACTCTGCATCAACAAAGTGGCTCCTTTTCTCATGAGAGCACTCGCTAAAATAAAACAAGCTGCCTCAGGAATCGTAGCAATTCCTAGCACAGGCCAAGCAGTGGTATAATAAGCAACGTAACCAGGATCGATAAATGTTCTGACTAATTTGTCCAAATTTTTTGCTACATCACGACTGCAATCATTAGGAAGAAGCTCCATCACCTTACTGGAAACGTAAGGCGACGTTGCTAAAGCTGCCGCAAGATTAGCTGCAATTCCGGCAGCAATGCAATTTTCCACAGGAAGATTAAATACCTCACTAACCAACGTTGCGTAAATTAAAGTATCTGAAAAAGTCGTATTCGCTAATACTACCGGATGGAGAGGATCATAATGACTAGGAACGGAGCAAGAAGATCTCTCAACAGAACGTGATCCCTCAGCGATTCCGGGCTCGATAACATCAATCTCATGATTTTCAAAAGAACCTGACGACGAAATAGTCGTCTCTCCTGAAGTAAGGTCAGGATCAGCCGAGGCTCTACTATTGGAAGGGTTAAGAGGAGACAGCTCCATATCAATTTTTTAAAAATAGCAAAAAGTGATCTTCTGATTAATGACTTCCAAAACTTTTTTGAGTCTTCTTTAAAACCAACTCGCCGATCAGATTGATCACCAGCGTCATGATGATCAAGAGCAAGGCGGCATACATGAGAGCATTGATTTGAAGTCCGTCAGCTTCAGCAAATTGATTAGCTAACAAAGCTGATAATGTATTAGAGGGAGAAAAAAGAGAAAGCGTCCACCGTTGACTATTCCCGATGAGCATTGCAACAGCCATGGTCTCTCCCATCGCGCGGCCAAAACCTAAAATAGCTGCCGCAACAATTCCCTGAGCTGAACAGGGCAAAAGAACATGGAAAATTGTTTCCCACCGCGTTGCACCAAGCGCATAGGACCCTTCGCGCAAGACCATCGGAACGGCCACCAAAGCAGCACGCGAGATAGAAGTGATCGTTGGAAGGACCATGAGTGTCAGTACAAGACTCGCAGCAAGCAATGAATTTCCATAGGCAGGCCCTTTGAAAATTGGAATCGAACCCCAGTGTTGACTCATCATCGTTCCATATTTTTGAACTAAAGGAACAATCACAAAAATTCCCCAAAGACCATAAACCACGCTAGGAATGGCCGCCAGGAGATCGATAATAAATCGCATCGCATGCCTCACTGGTTTAGGAAGAAAATTTTCGCTCAAAAAAATAGCAATCGCCAAACCCAGCGGGAGCGCCAGAAGCAGCGCTATCAAACTACTCGTCAATGTTCCAATCACCATCGGCAAAACGCCATAAAGATCACGATTTGGTTGCCACTCAGAGCGAATAATAAACCTCCATCCAAAAGTGTTGATCGCTGGCCAGGCCTTGCTGAGGATTTCATAAAGCATGAGCCCCAACGTCGCCACGATCATGACTGCTGCTAGAAAGCAGGCAATTCGGAGCAAGTCGATGCGGGGAAGAGAGCTCTTCATGAAAATATTTTAAAAAATGAATAGCCACAAAAGAAAACAAGGAGCACAAAAAATAATTCCTTTTTAAAATCTCTTTGTGTTCCTTGTGTTCTTTTGTGGCTATTCTCTTTATTTCAGCTGAGCAAGAGCTTCCTTTGATTTTTGAACGATGTTAGCTGGCAGTGGAAGATATCCTAATTGAGGAGCGATCAACTGCCCTGTCGTTAGGGTATAGGTCATAAAATCTTGAAGCGCGACTTTCTTGTCAGCAGGATATTCCTTTTTCAAGATGATCCAGGTAAATCCGGTGATTGGATAATTATCGCGCCCAACTGGGTCATAAGCAAAGTCGCGAAGATTATTTGGAAGTTGAATGGTCGCCAAGGCTGCTGCGCCTGAGCCTAACGAAGGAGCTACAAACTCTCCGGCCTTGTTTTCCAAGAGCACCATCGGCAATTGATTGTTCTTTGCAAAACCAAATTCCATATATCCAAAACTTCCTCGTGTCTGTTTAATGAGCGAAGTCACTCCATCGTTTCCTTTGCCAGAGAGGCCAACGGGCCATTTCACCGATCGTCCAATGCCAACTTTCTGAGCAAATTCGGGACTAATGGCTGCCAGGTGCCCCGTTAAAAGAGCGGTTGTCCCACTCCCATCAGATCGACTCACCACCGTGATTGGCGGCAGATCTTTCATTGCGGCTATCGTAGGATTGTTCTTCACAATCGCGGGATCATTCCAGGTCGTAATTTTTCCTAGCAAAATGCCGACATAGGCCTCTCGACTCAACGTGAGAGAAGGAATTTCTGGAAGATTATAAGAAAAGACAATCGTCCCCGCCGTCGCAGGAATCATGATGACGCCTTCTTTCACCTTTGCTATTTCCTGATCAGTCATCGCCACATCACTGGCACAAAAATCAGTCAGTCCTTTGATGAAATTATTCACCCCTGCCCCACTTCCAATCCCTTGATAATTGAGAGCAATGGCTGGATGCTCTTTTTGAAATTGGGCTGCCCAACGTTGATAGAGAGGAGCAGGAAAGGTTGCTCCGGAACCATTGAGAGAAGTCGTTCCACCAAACAGTGAAAAGACTCCAGATGCCATCATCGTTGCCGCAAAAAATAATGTTTTTTTCATACGAGAAGTTTTTAGTTTAACGCGAGAGCATGATCCCTGCCAAGCTTTACCGCTTTCGTTGCCATTCTTTTGAACGATACTTCTGAAAGCTTAACTGATACGCTTCTTCAAGCCATTGTTTTTTTTCTTCAACGAAGTTCAGCTCCGGTGAAAGCTGTTTTGCCAATGAAAGAAAAAAAAATTCTCCAGTTTTCGTCTCCTCTCCTTGGCCTGTAACCTGTAACCTGCAACCTGTAACGCTGCAACAAAGGCTCCCTTGATGAAGCAGCCGCCCTGCTGAACGACGCTGCGCTCCACCCACAATTTTTTTTCCATCTAGCATCACATCACAGGGACACGGCGCCACAAAACAACTCGCTCCGACAACCTGATCTTCTGCGGTCGCCAATCGAGCTCCGATCTGATGCTCCTGAAGTGCAACGACGATTGCTTCATGAAGCACCCGATAAAAAAGAGACGACTTCTGACTAGCCACAGCCTCCGATTCAGGAATCATGAGTGAAAAAGTAAAATCTTCTCCATGCTCCACACACCCACCCCCACTCCAACGGCGAATGAGATCTTGATTTGGATAAAGTGATTCAACCAATTTCTGTTTTTGAAAATAACCAAAGGTCACGCAGGGAGACTTCCAGCGATAGACTCTCAAGAGCGGCCGAGAGACAACTCCAAGCAAGACCTCATCGAGAGCCATTTGTTCTGGGCCTTCGAGAGGCGTGCTGGAGAAAAGGAGGTCGAGTGTTGAAAACATATTTTTTAAATTAACCACAAAGAACACAAAGAACCTTTAAAAGAAAATTATTTTGTTTCACTCTTGTCCAAAATAAAAACAATCAACAGAAGGAAAAAGTCACTAGCCACATTCCAGCTACACCAGCGTCATTCCAGCGAACACTGGTACGTCATTCCTGCGAAGGCAGGAACCAGCGACTGCCGATCTTTATTTTTGTTTTCGTAAAAGTATTTTTATGATTCCCGTCGATCATTTTAAATTTTTTGACGCTACTACTCAAACCTGAATTGACCTTCGCCTGGATTCCAGCGTCCGCTGGAATGACGTAGTTTTTTGGGTCTCTGGATCCCGGCGTTCGCGGGGAGAACATTGTTGAATAGTGTTAAAATAAGACTTTCCTACTTTTTCAGAAATGATAGCCGAACGACATATGAACAGTAGCAGTAATTTTTATTTTTCTTCTTCTCCTTTGTGGCTATAGTTTCCTTTTATGGCAAAATCTCCACTTGGCAAAGGTCTCGGCTCCCTGATTGGCTCAGGAAGGACCGCCGCGATCGCTTCTCCCACCCCCATTGAAGAACAAGGAGAGCGGATCCAACAGGTGCGCCTTGATCTCATTGTCCCGAGCCCACTTCAACCTCGAACAGAATTTCGTGAGGATCACCTCAAGGAACTGATCGATTCGATTCGAGAGCGTGGCATCATCCAGCCGCTCATTGTTCGCAAAGTTCAAGGTCGCTATGAACTGATCGCTGGAGAACGCCGTTGGCGTGCCTCGCGCGAGGTAGGACTCGCTGAAGCTCCCGTCATCATTCGGAATGCCTCCGACCAAGAAGTCATTGAGTTGGCCTTGATTGAAAACCTCCAACGAGAAGGCCTCAATCCGATTGAAGAAGCGATGGCTTATCAACGCCTCGCTGGCGAATTTCGTTTAACGCAAGATGCGATTGCTCAACGCGTCGGAAAAAGCCGAGCCGTCGTCGCCAATGCCATCCGTCTCCTCGATCTCGACGAGGAAGTCAAAAGTTTCTTAGTGCAAGGACGCCTCAGTGTTGGACATGCCAAAGTTCTTTTGGGTATCAAAAATCCAGAAGAACAACGCCTCCTCGCCCATCAGATCCTTCGCCGGAGCGCCTCCGTACGTGTCGCTGAAGAAATGGTTGAGGCTCAACTCCGCGCGAAGCAAGGATCTTCCTCACCTCGCCGCGGCAAGAAAAAATCGGCTCCCTCTCTCTCACCTGCGTTGCTCCATTTACAAAATAAATTGCAACACCGCTTTTCCACGCGCGTCCTGATTGAAGATGGAGAAAAAAAAGGCCACATCCTCATCGAATATTATGGCGCGGATGATTTAGGACGTTTGATCAAAGAGCTGGGGATTGCGTTAGATTAAAAAATCTCTTAACTTTTTTCAGCATGCCCATTTTCGGAACACAAATTTTAGGAACAAGCACTGATGTCACTTCGGTAGAGCAATTACAAAAACTCGATCCCAAAACACGCCTCAGCGTTCAACAAAGAGACCGAAAAAATGTCCTCGTTGCTACGAAAGGAACATTGTCCAATGGACTTTATTCGCTATGGGCTTACTTTCGCCCTGAATCAGCACATCAAGCTCGTCTTGATACGTTGAATACGCTGAAACAAGTTATCTCAGAAGAATTTCATATCGTTGCTGCGAGTATAGGGCTTATTTCTAAAAATGATGAGCAAACTTCAACTCAAAATTTTCAAGGCACTTGCCTCACTGTCTCAAATTTTCAAGGTCCCAATTTGAAAAATTATTTCAACTTCACAGAGATAAAGCGTTTAAAACCTTCATTAACTGAAACAGCAACAAATGATCCTTCTGCTAATTTTTCTCCTCTTGAAAGAATCTTATATAGGGCCTGTCCGAACGAGCTGCAATCCTCTGCTTAAGATGTTTCGAAGGCTAAAAAATATGGGCATAAGCAACGAAATTCGCTGTTATGCCCAAAATTGATACGTTATGATAAGGTATGAATTTTACAAAGACCGTAC
>JAPLTJ010000050.1 GCA_026398175.1 Verrucomicrobiia bacterium
AGAGGATGTTCAATACGTTCCATGGCCAAACAACTTGGCCATCATCCATCAACAATCAGTCGAGAAATAAAACGCAATAGAGGAAAGCGAGGTTATCACCTCAATCAAGCTGATAGAAAAGCAAGGGAGAGACGCTCCATAGCCAGTCAAGCACCCAGCAAGATGACAGCTGCTTTAGTTGCAAAGATTCAAGAAGCGATTGGAGCAAAGTGGAGTCCAGAGCAGATTGGTATTCGTCTGAAAGAAAAAGGAATCTTAAAAAGGGGTCAGTTCCGTAATTTGTTAATTTTGGTGCCAGTTCATTACTTGCTCTTACTCAAAGGAGGCGGGAAAAGGGGTCAGTTCCGTAATTTGTTAATTTTGGTGCCAGTTCATTACTTGCTCTTACTCAAAGGAGGCGGTCCTTGAAATTGCAGAATTTGGTGCCAAGGCATGAAAAAATGGAGCATGCCGCTCAAAACATACAGCTGGCCGGGGGGCCGCTGGATCAAATGCCGAAGGCAGCCCCGCAGGGGCGAGCCGAGCGGGAGCGAGCGAGTTGCAACCTCTTTATTTGACCTGTAGTGGCCTTTGTTAGGGTGGGTGCTATGACCATAGCAGCCGATTGAGAAGCCCATGTTTTCAGCAAATCATCCAGATAATCAAGCTATTGCTAAAAATACCTTCTTCCTTTTAGATCAGCATCTCGGCGGTTTTCTCTGTAAAAAATTGTCAAATTCTCTCCAAAAAGAGGAAAATGATCGCTAAAGAGGGTCAGGAAAAGGGACTGTTCTGGAAAGGAGTCATTCCCAGTATTTCCTCATTTTGGTGCCAGACCATTTATTTTCCACCAACTCAGCATCAATGATTGCTTTCTAACGGAGTAGTGGAGTAATGCCATTCTTCATGCAGCTTGTGAGCTGTTTGAAGAAGTTCTCCCACTTCGATGGCAAGCCCTTTCTCAGTGAGTGCGCCAAGAGGAACTGTTTTACTTAGTGCCAGTATGAGGTCGTCGGTGATGAACACCATGATGCCCGTGGCGCGATAGCTTGTAGCATTGAATTGATGAAGAACTAAAAAATGGTCGTGATCAACGTCGTGATGTTCCAAGTAGAGCCTCATCAGGTCGACCTCTACGATGACGGCATCAGGCTCGAAAGAGGTTTCTGTTTTATAAAGCAGATGTGGCAGAAATCGCACCACAAAAGGTTCTGCGGTTAATTCTACGATACCATTCTCCTGGTCGAGCTCTTCGGGAGTAATGTCTGGCTTAAAGACTCGCGCAAAACGGAGGAGCAATTGAAAATAAGCTGTCGTTGAGAATTGATCCATGAGAAAAAAAAGCAACAGGATCTTAGACTGCAGCCCGTGGTGGCAGTGAGACATCTTTGCATGCTACCAAATAGGGATCTGTAGCAAGTTGTGCAAATGCTGCTTCCCCAGCCTCTCCAGCTGCTGAGGCTTCAAAGAGAAGTTGGAGACAGTTTTTTAAATCAGAATTGGCTGCTAATATTCCATGTGTCTTGCTCGTATCACCGCCAATCCAGGATAAATATTTTTCTAAATATTTTTTAGGGTCATCTCCCCATTGATCTGCCAGTTCATTGGCAGCGAACTCTAAAAAATTTTTGTTAGGAAATTTTGCTATGCAATATTTTCCAACATCATCTTTATGAATGAGCGCCAACAATGTCATCGCTGTACTGAAACAATCAAACTCAGCGCCGTATTCTTTTTCCTGGATACTCAAGCTTTCACCTGGACCAGGACTAATTATTCCTCTATCAAGTGCTGCTGGAAGGGCATAAACAAGCGTTGCGCCTATCATTCCCCCTATGGTGCCCCTATTCGAAAGTCTATCTTTAGAAGGTCTCACACTACTTTCTCTCTCTATGGCTTTATTCCTCCTTGCTAAATGACGCCCTGAAGTATTGTCGATGACGGTTAATTGACCTGTGTTTTGATCAAACACTAAATTATCAGGCTTGATATCTCGATGAACAAAATTTCTAGGACGTGCCGCAGCGAGAAAAGAATAGAGACCGTAAACGATATTTTTAAACGGCTTATTTTCAGGGGTTGTATCAATCTTTCCCTCGCTTATGAGAGAGCCCAGAGTTTCTCCTGGAGCTCTTTTCATGATTTGACCAGAAAGAAAAATTTCGGCACCAGGATGCTCTTCAAGTAACGTTTGAGCATCTGCTTTGATTTTTTCTGGGCTTGTATTGGGCAGGTAATGGTACTCCGCGTCTTCAGGAGCGCCATTCTCTTTCATCTGTTTAGGATTTTTAATAATTTTTAGAAAGAAACCAACGGATTCAATCGTGTTAGGGAGTTTGCATCGAGCAGCAGCAATGTCGCCACCGATGCGATAAAATTTATGTCCACTCAATTGATCTTCAGGATCAGTGATCAGATGAGGAGAGGATTCTTCTTTGTAAAGATAATCATTCTCATTGCCTTGATAGGTGATGGGGTAAATACGTCCTTGAGCTCCGCGCCCGATTTGCTTGCCCATGGTGATTCCTTGCAATTGTAGAAATTTAGTTGGATCATCTGTTGTGATTTGTTGTGAGCGTAATAGCGATGCTGATGTTGACGTCGTTAGTAATGCAGTTGTGTTTGTGGCATCGCTTAATCTTGTGGCCAGTCCTTGATAGGTAATACTAGAAGGAGAGACAAAATCTGCTAGAGATTGAGAGAATGTAGGAGACTTTTCATTGGTCTTAAAAAGCAGATCTTGAACATAATTCACCACTGCTTTTTGCTGCTCAGCGCCACTCCGACAAAACCATAAGCGATGATACCACTCAGGAAGACCTCGGTCAAAGTCATAATAAGCTGATGGATAAATAATCTTTTAAAAAAAGATAGACGTATTTCGATCGTTGTTGTAAAAAAGTTTGATGAATTTTACAAAAGATCTTCAAGAAGCAAATGTTTTAAATCGA
>JAPLTJ010000010.1 GCA_026398175.1 Verrucomicrobiia bacterium
CACTCATGAAGCAAATCGATGAAAAGCCTCCGAGAGCCGGATGCTGCAAATCGGCAAGTCCGGTTCGATGAGGGGTAGAGGTAAAACGGTCATTGGCTTTATGCCTGTCACTCCGTAACCTCTGCCTACTCTACAGGCTCCATTACTAGCAAACCTCTACCTTGATGGCCTGGACAAGGCTGTCAATACAGGTAAGAAAATAAAAGGCATCATGGTCCGCTTCGCGGATGACTGTTTGATCCTCTGCCCAAAAGGCAGAGGAGAAGAAATGCAACGGCAACTGAAACAATGGTTAGAACGACGAAAACTTAAGCTCAATGAGGAGAAGACACGAATTGTGGACTTCAACAAAGAGAGTATTGAGTTTCTCGGTTTTCGAGTTAGCTGGAGAAAGTCACCACAAGGAAAACAATATCCTCATGTGGAACCGAGTCCAAAGAGCTGCAAGAAAATGCGTGACGCCATTAGAAAAGAAACAACACGTAGCACCCTAAAGAAAGAACCCGCAGAAGTCTTCACACGCGTCAATCAACGTTTGAGAGGATGGAGCAACTACTTCTATTATGGGAATAATACAAAGGTGTTTAGCACGATGCAATATTACACTCAAAATCGAATGCGACGATGGTTATGGAAGAAACATGATAAAACGCATGGGCAATTCACCCAAGCTTATTGTAATGAAAGACTCCATAACGATTATCACCTCTACAACCTACCACTCCAAGCCGCTTGGAAACATGTATGAAGCAAAACGATGAAAAGTCCTCCGAGAGCCGGATGCTAGAAATTGGCAAGTCCGGTTCGATGAGGGGTCGATGGAGAACGGTCTTTGGCCTCAGGGCCTATCAATCCGTGCCATCTTCCTACTCTGCACGACGCAGGAATGCTCGGTGTGATTGAAAACATCATATTCAGCGGGGCTTAATGGCACACAAAAGCTACAACTGATGATCTTGGCTCCTTGGGAGAGAGGGCTCAATAAAGCACACCAATGGACTCGTGCGCCAGTTTATACCGAAGTGGGCGAATATTCATGAAATCCCCGATGACTTTATTGAGCAAGTTCAAAACAGCTTGAATCATCGACCCAGAAAAATTCTTGGAGGCAAGACTCCCAACGAAGTTTTTTTTGGAAAAGAAAATTTCTCAGCCATGTGCTTTCAGGGCCTACATTGGTAGAAGCAATGAGCTTTGACGGGCAGACACGTAGGAGCTGCGCGCTCCAGATGAAGGCATTCACTCCAGGTTCTCAGCGCCACGTCGCTTCGCTCCGAGGCGCATCCAACCTTGCGTGAATACCTTCATCTTTGGCTTCTCCACGCGCCACCCAATTCTTCCTTGCCTGCTCGCTTTCCAGTTCCTAATCTCAATGCCAACCTAACAAAAAGCAACACACCTTTGAGTATCCATAATGCTAGCTTTTCAGAGCAAAGTGTTGCACTTCACTTTTGAATCGGCGAGATAAAAAAATTCACAGGGATGGAAGCGATGGAAGGAATAAAAGAATTGTTGATAAATTTGAAATGCCTTTTTGAAAATTGTTGCCAGAGTTTATTGGAAGCTAGTTTTAAAAAAACAAAACTTAGAAAATCTATTTTCAGTATCCCTTCTATCGCTTCCATCCCTGTGAATCTTCCACTTTCCATCGCGATCATCACCTACAATGAAGAGCGCAATTTAGGACGCTGCTTGCAGAGTGTTGCTGACCTGGCGTGCGAAATTGTTGTGATCGATTCCGGATCAACAGATAGAACGATAGCAATTGCCAAAAATTTTGGCACCATCATTCAAGAGCAGGCATGGCTCGGCTATCGCGATCAAAAAAACATGGCCCTCGATGCTTGCTCTCAACCATGGATTCTGGCCCTCGATGCCGATGAAGAAGTTTCTCCGGAGTTGAAAAAAGAGATTATTGCTTTTTTTGAACAAGGTGAGGATCAACGCTTCGATGGGGCCCGCTTTCCGCGTAAAACGTGGTTTCTAGGTCGATGGATCAGGCATGGTGATTGGTATCCTGATTTTCAGTTGAGGCTTTTTCGCCGTGACAAAGGACGTTGGAAGGAACCGATTCATGAGTTTGTCGAAGTTCCAGGAAAAGTCACAACACTCTCAGGAGAATTGCTGCATTACTCTTTTCCTTCGATGAATCGCTACATCGATAAAATTAATCCCTTTGCTGATGAGTTTTTAAAAAAGCAACTCGATCAAAAAAAATCATGGTCTCTCGGAGCAACGCTCTCGCGGCCGATCTGGCGATTTTTCCGAGGCTATTTTTTGCGGTGCGGATTTCTCGATGGCTTCCCTGGGCTCTGGATCGCTGTGGCGACGAGCTTCTCCGCGTTTGTGCGTTATAGTCGGAATTATGAAGAAAAAGTAAAGAGTGAAGAGTAAAGGGTAAAGAGTAGTTGAAGAAGATTCATTTTTTGTGCTCTGCCTTTTTGTAATAGATGCTCTTTTAAATACGCCGTTTCAAAAGTGAAGTGCAACACTCTGCTCTGAAAAGCTAGCATTATGGGTTACTCAAAGGTGTGTTACTTTTTGTTAGGTTAGACTTGAGGGTAGGAACAGGAAAGCGAGCAGGCAAGGAAGAATTAGATG
>JAPLTJ010000159.1 GCA_026398175.1 Verrucomicrobiia bacterium
GACTATAGGACGTAGGAGTTTTGGTTTCTAGCAAGGCGGAAGAGTGAGGCGCTATGCAAGCATAACGTAAGCTCTGACAACGAAGCTAGGGAGCAAAAGAACAAGTCACAATAGTCCGATTAATTAATGGAAATGGTATAAGTTCTCAACTATATCGGATTTGCTGAATGGGTACAAATAAAGAAACCGCGAAATACGCGAAATAACGAAAAAAAGAAATTTTTTCTTTAGCGGCTTTTCGCGAATTTAGCGGTTAATTTCTTTTCTGCGAAGCCGCAGAGCGGCCGCCTCCCAAGAAGTTGAAGAATTTTTGAAGGCCATCTTGTGCTCGAGGTCTGTTTTTGACGCGGCCTTGAGCATCTGCTTCCTCATTGATGTCAGGAGTTGCTGCAGAATTTTTTGAAAGGTTACTTTGAGGAGAAGCATCCATTGGCGAATCCCCATTGTCGGTGTCGGCGCCAAAACTAGAAGGGGTAGAGTTGTTAAAGTCGATACTTGCGATGTGTTTGAAATTGCCAATAGCCGGGGAAAGTGAAGTGAGTTTGACCTCTTTGCCAGCTTCCATAGCAAAAATTTCTTCTAAGATTTTAGCTCCGACAGGTGCTGCCACGCCACCACCTGACTTTGCTCCTTGGACCAAAATGGCGACAACATATTTGGGATTGTCATAGGGAGCAAAACAAAGGAACCAGGTGTGATTGTCTTTGCTATGACCCCGCCAGAATTGCGCCGTTCCGGTCTTTCCGGCCACGATGACATCTTTCAGTCTCGCTTTTCTCGCGGTGCCTCCCTCTTCATTGACGACCTTGCGCATACCGAGGCGGACTTTTTCAATTTGCTCTTCCGTAAAGTTCTCTTTTTTTAAGTCGGTACGAATTTGAGGCTGATTTTCTTCGAGGATCTTTCCGTCTTTGTCGACGACTTTTTCTACCAACTGCGGTTGATAACAAATACCTTTGTTAGCAACAGCGACAGCCGTCATGGCCATTTGAACAGGTGTTGCCAAAACAAATCCTTGGCCAATCGCAACGTTAGCCGTATAACCTGCTGTCCAACGTTCTCGCGGAGCATTGGCGGCAAGCCATGCGGGGCCAGGAAGAACGCCAGTGGCCTCATTGTTGAGAGGCAATCCCGTTCGTTGTCCGAGGCCTAACATCGTGCCAACGGCATCGATTTGATCAATGCCAGCAGCATTTCCATATTGATAAAAAAAGGCATTGCAAGAATGCTTGATCGCGTCGCTCAATCCTTGCTTGCCGTGCGGCGCTTGTGGTGGTGTTGCCGTCAGGACCCAACATTTCATAAACTTGTCACCATATTGAACTCCTCCCGTGCAGGCAAATTGCTGATCTTCGATTCCAGCGTGAATGCCAGCCAGTGCCGTGCAGAGTTTAAAAGTCGATCCAGGTGCATAGGCACTCAAGGCGCGGTCAGTGAGAGGATCAGTTTCATCTTTACTTAAAACATCCCAATCTTTTTTTGAAATGGCTGGGATAAATTGATTGGGATCAAAGGATGGGACAGAAGCCATCGCTAAAATTTCTCCATTGTTGGGGTTGACCACCACCGCCGCGCCGCGGCCAACAACGCGCAAAGCCTGTTCGACGATATATTGAATCCTTGCATCAATTGTTAAATAAACAGTGGCACCTTGTTTTGGTGGTGTTTCTTGAGACTCTTCCTCAATTTGTCCATGGGCATTCCGTTGGAGAACCCGCACGCCTGGCGTCCCTTTGAGATAGTCGTTGTAGGCGAATTCTATTTGAGCTTTCCCCACAAGATCTGGTTCATAAAAATTAAATTGGCGCGCTTCTTTTTGATCGATGTTTTTAGGGACACCAACATAACCAAAGAGGTGAGAAGCAAGAGCACCATAGACATAGTGGCGGACCGGCTGCAGCGTGACGGAAACACCGGGGAGGTCTAAATTATTTTCGCTAAAACGAGCCATTGTTTCAAAATCAAGATCCTGCTGATAAGAAAAAGGAACTTCGCTGTTATTCCGATAATGGACTTGAAGTTTGCGAGTGTTGTAATCGCCAGCGAGTCCTAATTTTTCGAGACGAGGGATGATGGAAGAGTTAACAATTTTGACAATGTCTGGCTCTTCTTTGTTAATCGGCATTCCATGATCAAAGCCACGGTAATGAACCATGGGAAGATATCCCTCTTTTTCTTTGAAGGCTCTAACAATGTCGGGAAGATAAAAATTAACTTCAAGGCTCGCTCGATTTTCTACAAGCGGAATTCCATTACGATCACAGATTTCACCGCGTACAGCAGGTAAGCGGACGGTGAGTTCGGAGTGATTTCGGATTTTTTCTTTGTAGCGAGTGCCGCAGACAATTTGGACATACCAAAGCTTGAAGATTAAGATGCAAAAAGCAACAACGACAAATCCTGATAAGACAATGATTTGGCGATGAGCTTGTGATGATTTGCGGTGCACGGCAATGATAGGCTATAGGCTGTAAGCTGCAGGCTGTAGGGTTGTCAAAATCGATGTCATGATAGTTATCGTTAACTCTATGTGGCTCGGTCAAAAAAATTAATCCGATTTTTAATTGGTGATGCGCTAACAATCCTATCACCTACAACCTTCCCGCTAGGTGGCAATAAAAATTGAAGGCTGTAATAAAGAAGTGGTGCTAACAGCAAAGAAAATGCAGAGGGAATAGCAATCAAGACAATCGTCATGGAGCTGATGCTGAAGGAGCCGCGATGCCATGAGATCAAGATCCATTCTCCAGCGAGGAGCGACGCTGTAAAAAGGGCGCTCCCCAAGGCGTGCAGTTCCCATCTAATTCCACCAGTTAGCTCGGTGACAAATTGAAGTAAAAAAGCCCAGGCTATGAAAAAGAAAACAAACCAACCAATGCCAATTTCTGCACGATGGGCATGAAAAGAAAGAGTCATTAATCCTTCAAGTGCTCCTGTGACCAAGCCAAAAAATAATGCCGAAGGAAGAGAGAGGACAAGCGCGCCGAAGCAAAAGACGACAGGGACTAGGAAAAGATCAATTTGACAAAAGCCAATGTTCCCCGAGAACGTATCTTGCAGCACGAGCGCGATGACGACCAGGGAGAGGAGAAAGAAAAAAGAGAAAATGGTTTTCATGGAAATTAGGCTAAAGGCTAAAGGCTAAAGGCTAAAGGCGGAAGGCGGAAGGAATCATATTAAAAAAGATAACATCATAAATATTGGATTCAAAAAATTGTATCTTTTGTTTTCAACTAACATGGCCTTCAGCCTTTTACCTTCAGTCTCATTTCGCTCCGACAATGACAAAAAGATCTTCGAGGGTATTTAAATCTGCAGCAGGATCCAGGATCGCTTGTCCATCGAGCTCGCGGACGTGAAAACTTTTTACCGTTCCAACTTCAATGCCCGATGGAAAAATGCCGCCGCTCACGCCAGCTGTATAAACTTTTTGTCCCGGTTTTAAGTCGGCTAATTTATCTAAAAAGCAGAGTTGCAAATCACCAGTAGAGGCTCTCAAACCGCTTTCGATGCCTTGTTCTCGCGTTCCTTCGACCTTGACGGCAACTTTGCATTCCTCATCGGTAACAAGCATCACCATGCTCAAGTGATCTGTGACAACCGTTGTTTTGCCAACAAGACCTCGATCCGTGATGACTGGCATGTCAGGCGTAACGCCATCTTTTGAGCCGCTATTAATTTTGATCGTATTCCACCAAGCGGAGTGATCGCGAGTGAGTACTGTTGTTGGCAACAACCTGAAGGCAGAACGGTCGCGGTAATCAAGTGTCGCCCTCAATTTAATGTTTTCTTCTTCTAATCCCCGCAAGAGATCGTTTTCAGCCTGAAGTTTTTTATTGTCTAACAAGAGGCGGTGATACTCTGTATCCAGCTGATCCAGGGTCATGAGCTGTTTGCCAAGACCACCCAGATGTTTTTTTACAAAAGCGCTCGAGCTAAAGAGTGGGGAAAAAAGTGAGAAGGTCTCTTCTTGGGCTCGCTGCAAGAAGCGCGCGCTCAATAGTGAAAACACGAGCGCCACCAGCAGCAGCGATAAGATAATGAAGAGGCGAGAGCGGGGCATGGAAACAAACAGTAAAGAGTAAAGGGTGAAGAGTATTTTCGATTGTAAATAAAATCACTATCTCGAAATTCACATCTTAACGGAATGCATTTTTTAAGGAAAAGGTCTCAGAAAATTTTGTCTCAGCACTCTTTACCCTTTACCATTCACTCTTTACAGCGCGTTGTTGCGAAGCAGCTCAGCGCTATGCTACGTTCTCGCCCGATCCTGAGCAGCAACGACACGGAGAAATTCAATTTCTTGAAGGGCGCGGCCTGTTCCTTCAACGACGGCGCTCAAAGGATCTTCAGCAATGTGGACTGGCAGTCCCGTTTCTTGCGCGATGAGTTGATCGAGACCACGAAGGAGCGCGCCGCCTCCTGCTAAGACAACGCCATGATCGACGAGATCAGCCGAGAGTTCAGGAGGGCAACGTTCCAAGGTGATCCGTACAGCATCAACGATGGTGGAGATTGGCTCTAACAAAGCTTCGCGAATTTCTTGAGAAGTAATGCTGACTGTTTTTGGTAATCCTGCGACCAAGTCGCGTCCTTTGACATTCATAACAAGCTCTTTTTCCAAGGGGAAAGCTGATCCTATTTGAAGTTTGATATCTTCTGCGGTTCGTTCGCCGATGAGAATGTTGTAGCTGCGTTTAATATAATTAACGATGGCTTCATCGAGTTCATCTCCTGCAACACGCACGCTCCTGCTAAAAACAATGCCAGCAAGAGAGATGATGGCGACTTCTGTTGTGCCACCACCAATATCAACAATCATATTAGCAGCAGGATCCGTGACGGGAAGTCCAACGCCAATCGCTGCAGCCATCGGCTCTTCAATTAAATAAACTTCGCGAGCACCTGCATGCAGCGCTGAATCTTTAACAGCACGCTTTTCAACTTCGGTAATGCCGCTCGGGACAGCAATCACAACCCGAGGCCGAATGAGGCGGCGTGTTCCATGAGCCTTAGTAATAAAGTGACGCAACATCGCTTCTGTAATTTCAAAATCAGCAATGACGCCATCTTTCAAAGGACGGATGGCAGTGATGTTGCCAGGGGTGCGTCCTAACATTCGTTTTGCTTCCTCTCCTACAGCGAGCACCTGAGTGGTTCCTGCCTTGACGGCGACGATAGAAGGTTCGCGCAAGACGACGCCATGATCCTTCAGATAAACAAGTGTATTAGCAGTACCAAGATCAATGCCGATATCGGTCGAGAAAATTCCAAATAATTTGTGGAAGAAAGACATAGAAAAAGAGAAAAAAAAGTTGCGATTTTTAAATCAGGAAAGGAAGTCTCCCTTGATAGATTTTATTAGGCTTAGCGTCAAGCGTCGATCTTCTCAAATTTCAAGGAAACTTGAGAAGCGTTGAAGGGTTGAAGCGTTGAAAGGTTGAGGGGAAAATTCTTGAAACCCATATTACGTTCCTTGGGGAGCAAGGGATGCTTGAGCTGTTTTTCTAAGTTCTGCTTTTATATTCTCAAGAAGAGCGCGTGGGTCTATAACTGCTTGTTCTACTACGTTTCCTTGCTTATTTATCACTGTTTCTACTTCTGTTGGCATTGACTTTATTTTTTCTTTCAAGTCGTCATATTGTGTTCCTAAGTTTGAAAGAGTTATGTTGATGCATTCTTTAATATCTAGAGGGCATTTGGAAATGGCATCTTTCGTGAGTGAAACAGCTCGATTCTTGTAAAAAATTTTTTCGCTTTTGAAATGCCAGGCTTTGTGGACAAGTTGAAATAAGTGAGAGCTATATTCAAATCACCCTTCGCCTCTGGAGACATGCTGCTAGGAGGATGTTCATCTAACGTTCTTGCCACAGCTTCATGGCATGCGAATTCTTTTAATGATGTTCGAGGAGAAGGAGGTACAACAGCTACGTTGGTTGTGATAGAGGAAGCCGTGGAGGTGCTATCAGCACTGGGAGTAACGAAGCTTTGTATTTTTGAAAAAATAGGGTTCATGCCCCTAGAAAATGCCGTTGAGATTGCAGACGCTGTTGAAGAAGCTGACCAACTAATTTTTCTTCCAAGCCATGAGCCCGCGGAGCTAACGCCAAGCGAGACTGTTTTTCCGGCAGAATACATCGCTGACCCTGCGGCTTGCAAACCTGAAGTAATAGTTTCCGTGGCTGATATTCAAATGAGTGATGTTAAGAAATGGGAAGCGATCCTAGCGTATACTGACAACCGATAACTGCCAAGCAGCCTTCCTCCCGCGAAATGGTGCCTGCTAAACAAGCCGTTGATACTTGCTTTTAAATTTGTAATATTAATTGTGAGGCCCTTTCAACCGCGAAGTGCAACACGTGAAAAAAAATAGAAAGGCTACATGATGATGGTAATCTTTAAGGTGTCAAAACCAAGGAGATTATCATGGCCAGAGGCTATCATCCAGGAGCATTTCACGTGTTTTGATACAC
>JAPLTJ010000133.1 GCA_026398175.1 Verrucomicrobiia bacterium
CGGTTGTTTCGATCTTCATACCTCATTATAACCTATCAATTTTGGGCACAACAGCTTTTTACGCTTGTTGTGCCCAAATCTTTTTAGACTTCGGATCCCCTTAAAAAGATCCTTTGGCGCTTAGCGGACACGCTCTATTTACAACAATATAGAATTTCTATACTCTACTTTTCCCTTTTTTCTGCCGTAAAATATACGCCCTCAAGTTGTCGTAGGATGTTTTTATTCCCTCTGCTTCCAAAGTTTTTAAGATCGTTGTGAGGGTGATTTTATTCTCGTAAGCGAACATGATCCGATCTCGATAAGGGGTCAGAATGGAGATTTTTTTTGTTCTGATTTGTTGAAGAGAACGAGCTTTTTGAAGGAATTGATCAAGCTCGTTCTTTGGTTTATCTGAGGGATCAAGGGAATCGTCTCCCCCTTTTTCAGTATTGTTTGAATGCATTAATATTTATTATTCCTATAAGTACGGTATGTCAATATTTATTTTTTAAATTTTGTTTTTTATGAATAAACATAATTAACAAAAGTGTGTTTTAAAAGAGGTCATGAATGTGACCTGAACTGGCCGAAGGCCAACAATATCTACTGCGTAGAGATATTGTGTCTATCCTTACTAATAAAAATATTTTTATTGCTATTTTTAGCAACTAGATTACTTTTTATTGTAATGTTCACGATGGCTAAAATACGAAATGGGGATTCCTATTTGGAAACTCATCTCTCTGCTAATGATTACTATTCTGAAGATGAGTCTATTGGTGGAGTTTGGGTTGGTCGTGGAGCTGAACTTTTAAGGATTGAGGGCAATTCTATTTCCGCTAAAGATGAAGCGTTTGAACGCTTGAGAAACAATCAACATCCTCTTACTGAGTTGAAGTTGACTAAGCGGAATAAGACAACTCGTCTCCCAACTTTTGATGAGGCTCGTAAATCTCTTTGTCAAAAATTAAGGATCAAGGGTGATTTGAGTGAGGGTGATATTCTCCCCTCAAGGGAAGCAATTGAAGACTATCGAAAGACAATGAAGCCGATTTGTAATCGCGTGGCTTTTTTTGATTTTCAATGTGGGTGTGCCAAGAGTGTTTCGATTATGGCTATTGTTGGTGGAGACGAACGCCTGAGAACTGCTCATGAGGAGGCAGCTGCTATTGGACTTAAAGAGTTAGAATCTATGACTGCTCGGAGGGTTGATGTTTTGGGAAAAAAGCATCTTCAATTTACTGGAAATTTAGCAGCAGCTGTTTTTCAGCACGATTCTTCTAGGGCTTTAGATCCTCAGCTGCACACGCACTGTGTTGTTGCCAATGTTACTTTTGATGAATGCAGGCAAGAATGGGTTGCTTTAACGGAATTTGAAATGCTTAAGGCTATTCGTTATGCTGGGAAGGTTTACCAAAATGAGTTAGCCAGTAGAGTCAAGTCCTTGGGTTATGATATTGTTGAAAGAAGAAATGAGAAGGGGTTCATTGAGGGGTTTGAAATTGATGGAGTGAGTGATGAGATCATGAAGCTTTATTCAAAGCGTCGGGCTGTTATTGAAAAAGAGATTGCTCTTTTTCAAGAAAAGGTGGGTCGTCTCCCCTCTCCTGCTGAAATTTCTATTTTAACAAGGGAGTCGCGCACGAGTAAAAAATTGACTGAAATCTCAACTCCAGAAGTTAGGAAGCAGCAGAAGGCTCAGCTTGAGGTGAGTGAGTTTTATTCTCTTTCGTTTTTGAAGATTTCAGCTTTAAAGAAAATGGAAGCGATGAAAGTTGACGAAATTCAGAATCGTGCTAGTAGAAAAGAAAATATCGCTATTGATTCTGCTGTAGAACATCTTTTTGAGCGATCAAGTACTCTTTCATCTCATCAAATTTTAGCGGAAGCTCTTAATCAGAGACTTGGTTCTTTGGAGCTTGAGGAGCTGAAGAAAGAACTCTCCAATTTCAAAAAAGAAGCTTCTTTGGTGGAATTGTTAAGTGATCCTAATCCGTTAGCGAGTCTTTATACTTCTAAGGAACATTTCGAACATGAGACTTGGGCTGTTAATTTCGTCAATGCTTCTTGTGGGAGAAGGCCTAAGTTGCTGGTTGAAGAACCTGTTACTTCTGATTGGTTAGCCAAAGAGCAGTCAGATGCTGTGAAATTTGTGTGTGGAATGAAGGATGCCCGACGACAATTAGAATTACCCACTGACGACAATTAAAATTACCCACTTTGTGGTTGGTAAGATCGATGTTTTCTCTAGGTGAGCAGGTGGTGACCGACTGGGCACTACTTTCCTGATCTGGTGAAGGACATGATCA
>JAPLTJ010000071.1 GCA_026398175.1 Verrucomicrobiia bacterium
CACTCATGAAGCAAATCGATGAAAAGCCTCCGAGAGCCGGATGCTGCAAATCGGCAAGTCCGGTTCGATGAGGGGTAGAGGTAAAACGGTCATTGGCTTTATGCCTGTCACTCCGTAACCTCTGCCTACTCTACAGGCTCTAAGAGCATGTCCCAAACGCATTGAAATGGCGTATTGCGTCGTCGCTGCGGTGCTTTCCTCTTCACGTATTTGCATATACGCTCAGCGTCTGCGCTCCTCGACTCCTTGCACTACATCCATTTCAATGCGTTTTGAACACGCCCAAATATTCTGATTTCATTGCTCCCGTGAAGACAGCAACTGCTACAGAATTACGGCGTAACTTTCGTCTGATCTCTTCTTGGATTGAACATGGACAAACTGTTTCTATTACACGACGTGGATGTGTTATTGCGCACTTGAGGCCATCACCCGCTTCTACAAAGCCTTCCAAGCTTCCGAGCTCAGGTAGAAAAATATTGGGGAGATCGTCCTCCATTTACGATGGAACAGGTGCGTAAAATGAGAGAATTCGAATTAAAAGGAGACGATAGAGATGAGTGCTTTTGCTGACACTTAGCTCTACTTTAACTCTTCCGGCACCGGTAGCTTCTTGATGTTTTCCACAGCATTGCGGTGACAGATGAGAATGGCGTCATGGGTTTGTACAACGACGAGATCGTGAACACCGCAGAGGGCCACCGTTTTTCCTTCTGAAACAATAATATTGTTGGTGGCATCGTGGAGGAGAATTTTTTTGGGAGAAGCTTGGATGGTGTTTCCTTTTTCATCCACGCCAAGATGTTTTGGTAGTGCCGTCCAATGACCTACATCGTCCCAGTCGAATTCAGCAATGGCTGCGATCACCTGTTTTGCTTTTTCCATGATGGCATAGTCCACGGAAATTTTTGGGAGTTGAGAAAACTCTCGATGCAAGAGTTTTTCGGGAGAGCAATCTGTCAAATAACTTTCGATGAAAGAAGCTAGTTCTGGTTGTTGACGATGGCACTCTTCTAAAAATGATTGGGCTTGCCAGAGAAACATCCCAGCATTCCAACCATGGCGCTGGCTTTTAAAAAATTCTTCAGCCTTGGCTAAGTGGGGCTTTTCGACGAACTGATGGACTTTGTGAAAGCGAGTCCTTTTGGCATGTGGGGCCTCGTGTTTTTCTCCAAGCTCCAGGTATCCGAAACTCGTCGAGGGATGATTTGGTTTAATAGAAAAAGTTATTAATGCAGGATGTTCTGCTGCAGCATGCGTTGCTTCCAAGAGTTGATGACAAAAAGTGGCAACATCATGAATCATGGCATCAGCAGGAAAAAGTCCTACGATGGCATTCTTTTGTTGGCGTAAGGCAACTGCTGTCGCTAGAGCCGCTGCAGGTCCCGTGTCGCGCTTGGCTGGTTCAGCAATAATGTTTTTAGGAGGATGATTGGGGAGGGCAGCAAGTGTTGCGGCATGTTGAGCTTCATTGGTGAGCACAAAAATTCTCTCTGGTGGAACGATGGTCTCAAAACGTTCTAGCGTTTGTTCGAGCAAGGTTGTTTTTCCAAGCAATTTTAAGAGATGCTTCGGAGTATGAATCCGGCTTAGCGGCCAAAATCGCTCTCCGCTTCCTCCTGCCATGATGAAGATGAAGAGGCGGGCGGAAATTTCAGGTGGAAATTGGTTTTGAACAGAAGTCGTCATTTTAGTTGGGAGTTTAAGCGATTTTAGGAAAAGTAACGAGTAACGAGTAACGGGTAACGGGTAACGAGTAAGGAGTTTATTCACTTGCTTCGCAAATTCGAACAAAAAGAACCTTGTTATAACAGATCAATTTTACTAAAGGTCCTATCCTTGACTGTTCATATTCACCCGTTACTCGTTACCCGTTACTTCATCTGTGCATCTAGTTGTTATAAAGCTCTCGGAATGATGACGTTAAAAGTTGCAGCTTCCAGGATATGATCTAGGTAAGCATTTGCTTTGCTAGTAAAAAAGATTATTATTCCCTGTCGCTTTTTTTATGATCCCTCCTATTTCTCGTAGTCTTAAAATCGTTTCACTTGGTCTTGCTATAACCACTATTGGCTTGGTCGCTTGGAAGTATCAAGGGGTTCAGGGTTCGCAAAAAAGTACGGCGCTTCATCAAGTCGTTCCTAAAAATTCTCTAGCCCAACCGCAGCAGGCCATTTCAATATCAGCGACAAATCCGGTGCATCTTTCCGCGCCGCTGCATCAACCTTCAGAAGAAGAGTTGCGTGAATTTCCAGGAGCCACTGTCGTCGAAGCCTCTGAAAAAGAAGGTCCCAAGCCAGGTCAAAAAATTCAGCTTCGTCTTTTAAAAACACATTTTAAATATCCGTTGATTCGCACGAAAGAGATTGTTGATGTTGATAAAAATTCTGTTGTCTCGCGCGAGGAGATGGCGGCTGATCATTTGCTCGTGACTTTGCCTACAGGAGAAGATCCACAGGCTTTTCTGAAGCGCTTTGGATCACAGGCCATCTCAATGGTGAGAGTGACTCAAGATGCTCCGCTCTACCTGCTTTATTTAGCTTCTTCGTCGCTGAATGCTCTTCCTCAAGCTCTCGCACGAGCTGCAGTGGTTAACAAAGGCATTAGTGAAGCAGATGTTATGATTCACGCGTGCAAGGTTTCTAATGATCCAGATCTTCAATACCAATGGAGTCTTTTAAAAAGTTTTAATAAACTAAATCAACGCTATCTTCCCGGTTTTGGTTATGTAAATACTGGAGGTAGTCATAATTGTTCTGGGATTGATGCTATTGATGCCTGGGATATCAGAACGGACGCTTCTTCTATCGTTGTTGCCGTCGTTGATTCAGGTATTCGTTACACTCATGAAGATCTAGCGGCCAATATCTGGTGCAATCCTGCTCCAACGTTTGGAGATATCCATGGAGTGCGTGTGCTGACTACGATTCGGATTATTCCTATGATAGCGGAGAGTCTTTTGCCGCTCCTTTTGTTACGGGAACCTTGGCACTCATGATGGCGCAATTTCCCATGGAGTCATATCAAGAACTTATCGCACGTCTCCTCGCTGCTACGGATAAAATTCCAGCGCTCGAAGGAAAAACGATCAGCGGAGGACGGCTCAATGTAGCGAAGGCTCTAGCTGGTACGGTTGCTCCTTAGAGAATTTAGCATAATTCCTACAGAGAAAAAATTGAAATTTGACCATGCAAGGGGTCCTGAAATCAACAGCAATCTGCTGACTATAAGGACGATTTGATTAAAATCACCAAGGCTGTTTTCCAGGGATCATAGCACCCCTCTCAACAAACGAAGCTACAGGGGCACTGCAGAGCAGTTTTTTGGAAAAAATGAGCTCAAAAACAGTCGCCGTTTCAAAAGTGAAGTGCAACACTCTGCTCTGAAAAGCTAGCATTATGGGTTACTCAAAGGTGTGTTACTTTTTGTTAGGTTAGACTTGAGGGTAGGAACAGGAAAGCGAGCAGGCAAGGAAGAATTAGATG
>JAPLTJ010000174.1 GCA_026398175.1 Verrucomicrobiia bacterium
AGAATATATTTTTCAAACTACTAAAGATAAGCTTTCAAAACATGAAGTCTTAAACGAATTTAAAAGACATTTATCACTACCAACTCAAAAAAATATTATGACTCTCGCAGAAGCATTTGTTGAAGAAGGCCGACAAGAAGGCCGACAAGAAGGGTTGCAAAAATTGCGTTCTTTGCTTCTAAAGCTATTAGAACGACGTTTTCCAGGTCAAATCACTTCCAATCATCTCCAATTGATTAAAGAAGCGGATAGTGAATCGCTTTCTCTTTGGGGGGAAAAGCTTATTGATGCCACTTGCATTGAAGAAGTGTTTATTTGGTGATTTTTAGGAGTTGACAATGGCCAACATTGAATCTCTTACTCAACATATATACGCTTCGCGTATGAAATTTAGGGATTGATTTTTTTCTGGAAATGTTTATTTGGAAAGGGCATCACAATTAAGATGAACGGACTAACACTCACAGCAGAAGAAAGCCAGTTACTAAGAAATGCACATCGACGCTGCAAAGATAAGCGAGCAGCAGATCGGATAAAAGCAATTTATTCATTAGGCAATGGGCAGTCGGCATAAGATGTGATGTACATTCTTATGGTGGATGAGGAGACGCTTCGCAATTATGTGAAGAGGTATCAAGAAGGAGGCATTGATGAGCTTAGAAAAGATCATTATAAAGGATCAGAAGCCAGACTTTCAGAAGCGGAACGAGAGGAATTGAGCCACCACTTGGAAAAGAATACTTATCTGCGAGTAGAAGGAATAGTTGCTTATGTTAAAGAGAAGTACGATGTAGCGTACACGGTTAGCGGGATGACAGACTTGCTGCACCGTTTGGATTTTACTTATAAGAAATCGAAATCAATTCCTGCAAAAGCTGATAAAAAGAAGCAGGAAGAATTTTTAGAACAACTGAAGCAACTTCGAGAAAGCAAAGGAGAGCAGGATCCAATTTTATACATGGATGGAGTGCATCCACCGCATAATACGATGCTTGCTTACGGATGGATTAAAAAAGGCAAAGACAACATTATCAAAAGCAACACAGGACGTCAGCGCATCAATATAAATGGGGCTTTAGACGCCGAGACTCATGGTGTAATAGTGAGAGAGGATGAGAGCATTAATGCGATATCGACGATCGATTTATTGAAGAAAGTTGAAGCAGCCTATCCGGCAGCAGATAATATCTATGTTGTCTGTGACAACGCGAAATATTATCGCTCAAAGTTAGTCACTGAATTTTTAGAAACCTAAAAAGTTGAACTGGTATTTTTGCCACCATACTCACCTAATTTAAATTTGATCGAGCGACTTTGGAAGTTCATGAAAAATAAAATACTCTACAACCAGTATTACGAAAAATTTGTAACTGCTCAGCACCCCTAGCTGGCATTGCATAAAAAAGGTTGGCCTTGGATGGCCGTTTCAAGAGCCTCCATGATATTCCAACCTTGTTTTTTTGATGTTGAGATATAGCTGCGGATGCGATCGGAAAAGAGCGCTCCTTCTTCGCTGCGAAAGGTACCCGAAATTTTCTGTTTCGTTTTCATCATACCGTAGAGGCGGTGTAGAGTAGGCAGAGGTTACGGAGTGACAGGCATAAAGCCAATGACCGTTTTACCTCTACCCCTCATCGAACCGGACTTGCCGATTTGCAGCATCCGGCTCTCGGAGGCTTTTCATCGATTTGCTTCATGAG
>JAPLTJ010000180.1 GCA_026398175.1 Verrucomicrobiia bacterium
ATTTAAAACATTTGCTTCTTGAAGATCTTTTGTAAAATTCATCAAACTTTTTTACAACAACGATCGAAATACGTCTATCTTTTTTTAAAAGATTATTTATCCATCAGCTTATTATGACTTTGACCGAGGTCTTCCTGCACTGTTAGTGCCACTTCCCAATCACCTTTCCTCCACAGGAACCTCAATGGCCTCACAAACTTCACGCCATCCTGGAAAATTCCATCCATTGGGAAAATTACGGCATTGCTGTGGCTTCACTTTTTGAATACTGCAATCATTTCCTTTTAAAAAAATGCAGGAGCCATCGGGATGATCCAAAAGCGCCAGTCCCTCTCGATTCGCACGCAGCGCAGTATATTGCTGAATAAATTCATACTCGGAGCATTCCAAAAAGCCAGCAATCTCCCTGATTTCTTTTTCTCCAATCCTCACTAGGCCCGGCCACCGACAACAGTTGGTACAGCGCTGACAGAGATAACGAGGTGCACTCATGTAAAATGAATTGTCAAAAAAGAGGGCCTTTAAGCAAGCTGAAATCAACTTTCTTTCATCTTTTAGACCAAATTTAGCACCACTTCTACAGAGAAAAGCACCGGTTGTCTGGCACAGAAGAAAGAAAAGTATTATTAGCAAAATCTTGATTATCTGGATGATTTACTGAAAACATGGGCTTCTCAACCGGCCGCTATGGTCATAGCACCCACCCTAATAAAGGCCTCTACAGGTCAAATAAAGCGTTTTTTTGAGCGCCATTCTTAATTTTTTTCCGGTGCTGGCGAAAAATGCGACAATATGACGGGCCCTCTTCTTTGACTGCTTTTTCACTAAAAATCTAAACCAAAAAGTGGCTAAAAAATGCTACTTATGTTATCTTATATAATTACAAATTTTTAATGAACGACCTTGATTCCTATTCTTTTTCACCTATTAAAGACGCTCGCTATGACGGCAATAATAGTGATCAAGAAACAGCAAGTCCTTCGCCAACGAATTCCTCTGCTTCTTTTGAAGAAACGACTTCTGATCGGCCTTCAGATCTGAAGTCAGAAGAAGCGGTTATTTCTTGTAAAAGCGGTACCGCAAAGCCTTATTTTTGGAGTTCATTTACAAAACCGCTTTACGATTCCAATAAGATGAGTGAAGGGAGCGTAACCCAGAAAGATTCTGAATCTTTGCTTAGCAGGGATGAAATTGTGCAGAAAGGGGCTCTTTTTTCATCAGCAGAATTTAGAAAAGTCGCAGGGCCACCAAACACTTCTTTTTTTCGATCCAGATCTTATCAGATTCTTTTAGGAGCACTTGAAAAATATCAGGAACTGAAAGAAGCAGGCTCGCCCAAGGAGCTTCCCGCGTTGATAACGCTCAAAAAAAGAACGGAAGAATTTTTAGAACAAACAACAAAAGCAACGCCTGCGCTATTGCCTTCTTTTGTTTCAACACGACTCTCTCCTCAAAAAAATGAAGGAAAAGTCAATCATGCTCAAGCAGCAACACTCTTGCTAAATGGCATTGAGGAAGAAGTGATCCGACAAAGAATCGGTGATTTTACCGAAGAGCATGAGGATTCTTCAAAAACACAAGAAAATTTTGCTTCTGGAAACATGGCAAGCGTCAGCATGATCACCTATCAAGATGGTCTACGCGCCGTTTTCAAGCCTGTCCGTTCTGATGAGCCGATGAATTCTATTGATGGAAGAAGTAATGGAATTCCCGCTATATCAACCTTGCGAGCTGGCCTGGCTCTCCGGTCTGTGGCAAGTTCTAAGGTTGATCAATATCTCGGGTTTCATCAAATTCCTAAAACAGAACTTGCAAGTCATGATGGGCAGCTTGGCTCTTGCCAACTTCTTGCCAGGGGAAAGCCTCTTTATAAAGAGGAAATTGTACGCAAGCAGCCGTCACGAATGATGACAGATGATGATATTGAAGAGATGACGTTGAATGCAAGCCAGGGACAGCCGATGCCCCCTCCATTAGAATTAATAGTAACGCCTCCTTTGACTAAGAGGGATGCGCAGAGTCCTGTTTGTGAACATGGTATTCCTATCAGTGAATCACGAGCTGAAGAGTTGATGACAGTGGGGAAAATTTACCTAGGACAAAAAAGAACCATTGATGTTGCACTCATTGATTTTTCTAATCCCTCATTGCAACAGTCCATGTCGCGAGCTCACTTATTAGATATTCTCACAGGACAGCTTGATAGAAATCCTGGAAACTTTTTTTATCATTCATCAGAAAAAGGATGGGCTGTTGATTTGATTGATAACGATCTTTCTTTTCCAGAAAAATTTCGCGATCTCTCTCCGAGAACCTTAGAAAATTTGGCTCCTGTCACAGGTGCTGCATTAAAGGAACTACCTCGTTTGATTGATAAAGAAGCTGCAGAAAAAATAGAGCAGCTCCAACCAGAAGATCTCCAAAAAATTCTTCAAGAAGCAGGGCTAACTGATAACGAAATAGAGGCAACGCTGGGACGACTGAAAGATTTGAAACAACATATTGCTGCTGTTCGTGCAGGAAGCGTGCCAGGAGGAGCTTTGGTAGAAACGTGGGATGACAGCACCTTTGATACACTCAATGAGAGGACCGATAATTATATCAAGAGAAGTGTAGATGATCATGCTCTTCAAGCGTCACTGATGACAGCGAGCTCGGATAGAACACTTTTATAGTGTTAAAAAAGCTTATCGCTTACATAGTTTTTTTCTTTAGCCTTCTGCCTTTAGCCTTTAGCCTATCTCCATCATGCACGCTGATCCACCAACGCCCTTTCAGCGCAAAGCTTGCTGGAATGCCCTCACGGCCATTGCCCTTGGAAGCATTACCTGCATCGTCGTTTTTGCAGGTTGGATTATGATCAAAGGAATTGCTCTGCTGCAGCCCATCTTGATTCCAGTCGCCTTGGCAACCATTCTTACTTACCTTCTCAATCCTGTTGTCACTTGGCTTTGTCATCGTGGTTTCCGCCGCACTTGGAGTGTCATCACGGTCTTTGCGATCTTTCTTTTTTGTGTGGTGGGACTTGCTTGCTGGATCGGTCCCACCTTGCAACGTCAAACCAACACACTCGTCAAAAATCTCCCCACTTATACCCAGCATGTCCAAAACTTGATCACCACGAGTTCCGACTTTATCAGTAATTTTTTGGAATCCTCCCAACATCGCAATGAGGCTCAGCCTAGCAATGTGCACGACTATGCTGCCAGCTTTATCACGGAAGGCATTCAATGGATTCAGCAAAAAATCCCAACCATGGTCAATGCCTTGGGCCATTTTTTGAAAAACAGTATTGGTGGCGTTTTTGGAATTTTCGGAACATTGGCCAGTCTCATCCTCGTTCCTATCGTCCTCTTTTTTTTCCTACTAGAAAGCCCAGCGATCAAAGCCAGATGGAGCAACTACCTTCCCTTACCTCCCTCTCCCTTAAAGGACGAAATAGCTTCTCTCCTCCTCGAAATCAACAACATCATCATCACTTTTTTCCGAGGTCAACTTCTCGTCAGTCTCGTTGACGGTGCGATGATTGCCACAGCCCTCATTATTTTTGTGCATCTTGATTTTGCGCTGTTGTTGGGAATCATGGTTGGCATCTTGGGTCTCATTCCTTATGCAGGAATCATCATCTGTTGGATCCCTGCTGTACTCATCGCCGCTGCTCAATTTGGGGATTGGTGGCACCCTCTCCTCGTCACTTTTATTTTTCTCATCGCCAACAATATTGATGGAATTTTTGTATCTCCTCGCATTGTGGGTCATTCCGTCGGCCTCCATCCCCTCACCATCATCCTCTCTGTTTTTACATGGAGCATTCTTTTAGGCGGACTCTTGGGGGCTATCCTGGCCGTCCCGCTCACCGCATCGCTCCTAGTGTTACTGAGGCGCTATGTTTGGAAAGAAGCCCCTGAATCGACCCAGGACAACACCATCTCATAAAGTTGCTTGGTCGTCTCTTCGCACGAAGAGGCCTCTGTCAGAAGATGCGCGTCAGCAGCCGTTGGAACCTCGTAGGGAGAGGTAATGCCCGTGAAGTGATCGATCTCTCCACGTCGCGCTTTTTGATAGAGTCCGCGAGGATCGCGCGCTTCACAAATCTCGAGCGGGGCATCCACAAAAATTTCTTTAAACATAATTCCATCTCGCAGGCATGACTCCTTAACTCGTTCTCGATCGGCATTGAAGGGAGAAATCAAAGCACAAATGACCATCAGTCCGGCTTCTGCAAAAAGCTTAGCAACTTCTCCAGTGCGTCGGATATTTTCGGAACGATCTTCTAACGAAAAACCGAGATCTGCACATAATCCATGTCGCAGGTTATCTCCATCGAGCATCATCGTTGCCATACCACGATGATGAAGTAACACCTCCAATCCTCGTGCCACGGTCGACTTCCCGGAACCTGACAATCCGGTCAGCCAGAGCACAGCTCCAGGATGCCCAAACTGTTTTTTTCGCATCTCTCGATCAATCGCACTGATACTCCAAGTAAGATGATCACTTTTAATAAATGCGCTTACACTGTTTCGTTTCCCTCCGTTGAGAATGACACCTCCACCTCCCAAGCCCCTTTGAGCAACGATTGCAAAACGTCCTGTTACCGCAATTTCTTCGTAGCAATCATAAATCATCGGACGCGTTAATTGAATCACGACATCAGTAACATCATGTTGACTGATCATAGAACGAGACTCGTCGAGATTTGTTAGGCTGTTAGATTTTGTAATAGTGATCACTCTTCCCATCACACTCTGTGTTCCAAGCTGGAGGGTGACTGGCTGGTGTAACGAGAGTGGCTCTGGATCTAGCCAAAAAAGCCGCGCACTGATTTCACGTCCTTCCGAGGGAGGCTCGTTCTTAGCGCTTCCAATGTGTCCTCGCTCCACAAAAAGTGGATCTTCCAATGTAATCGCGACTGACTTTCCAGCAGTTGCACTCTCCGGCTGTTCAGCCCTTCCCCATTCTTCAATCGATTGAATACGACTTGCTTTTCGCCCTGGAAAAAAAACAATTTCTTCTCCCACGCGCAATGTTCCTGATTCCACACGCCCTACGATGAGTCGTCGTTCATCAAAACGATAGACGTCCTGAGTCATAAAACGCAGAGGCTTGTTTTCAAGCGATGGTGCCGCTGTCATTCTTTCTAAACCTTCCAGCACGGTTGGACCTTGATACCAGCTCATCTGAGAACTCCGTGCGACCAGATTTTCTCCACTGCGAGCAACGATTGGAATCATCTGTGGCCGCACAAGTTCATACTGTGAAAATAATTTTTTAATCTCCTCTGCTCTGCTTTTAAAAGGAGATTCGTCACGATCGATTAAATCCATTTTGTTCAAGAGAACGATCACCTGCTTGATTCCTACTAGGCTCAGAAGCTGAAGGTGCCTCCGTGTCTGCTGTTTGATTCCCTCAGCAACATCGATGATCAACAACGCCGCATCAGCCCTCGTTGCACCCGTGATCATGTTTTTGAGGAACTCTTGATGACCCGGAGCATCAATCATCACGTAGCTCCGCTGGAGTGTCCTAAAAACCAGTTGCGTCGTATCAATCGTGATATTTTGTGCCTGCTCTTCGAGGAACGCATCGAGCAAAAATGCCCATTCCGTCTGATGATCTCCAACGAACTGCAATGCCTGTTTCTGCTGATCGGAGAGCGAATCAGTATCGTAAAGAAGACGTCCAAGAAATGTTGATTTGCCATGATCAACATGCCCGACGGTGATAATGCGGAGAGGAGAAGAAGAATTCACAAAAAGTGAAGGGTAAAGAGTGAAGAGTGAAGAGTAAAAATCAAATTTTCTTAGAAGCTTTAGTTCAGAAAAAACATCTTATCAAATGATGGTGCCGAAAATAGAAATTACTTCCACTTCAAAAGACTCTTTACCCTTTACCCTTCACTCTTTACTTCCTAAAGGAATCCTTTTGCACGCAACTTCTGCATCGCATAGCGCTCTTGATGATCTTGAGCGCGACCGGCACGCTCTGAAGTTTTTGTCCGAAGTAATTCTTCAATAATCTCATCGATCGTCGCAGCAGAACTCTCAATCGCCTTGGTGATGGGCCAGCAGCCGAGGGAGCGATAACGTTTTCCCTCACGCGCAAAATACATGGCAGGAATTGGAATCTTTTCTTGCTCAATGTAGCGCCAAATATCAACCTCAGTCCAATCCAGCAGCGGCTGCACGCGGACATGCTCGCCTGGCTCTTTCTTGACATTACTCCACTGATTCCAAAATTCAGGAGGCTGATTTTTATAATCCCATTCAAAATTATTTTTCCGTGGAGAAAAATAACGCTCCTTGGCACGCGTTGCATCTTCATCCCGTCGAATGCCCGTGATCAGAGCGTCAAAATTTTGTTCCTTCATGAATTGTTGCAGCGCCACAGTCTTGAGTTCATGAGTCACCGTCATGGGATCATGTGTTTCATAACCGATTGACTCCGAGTAAGCCCCCAAGCCGTTTCTGGCATCTTCATTAATTTTGATCAGTAGCTGAAATTGATAAAAATCTTGCGCCCAAGATCGGAACTCGAGCATCTCGGGAAATTCATACGTGGTATCGATATGAAGCAAAGGATAGGGAAGGTGGCCCCCAAAAGCTTTTTTAGTGAGCCAAAGCAACACGTTCGAATCTTTTCCCATGCTCCAGAGCAAGCAAAGACGCGGAAAGAGATGATACGCCTCGCGCAGGAGGTAAATGCTTTGAGATTCGAGTAGGTCTAAATGATTATTACTTTCTTGTCTCATGACGCTTCTTGTCTTAGCTTAAGCTGCCTTTACTTATTCTCCAATGAGTGTGTCTCCTTTGCTTAGAAAAGCAACCTTTAGAAAAAAACAACTCCCCTCCCTGTCATTCCCGCGAACGCGGGAACCCCAGGAGACGATCAATTCTGAGTTGAATGGGTAACGTCAAAACTGTTTTATGAAATCAAAAATACAGATCGGCACTCTGCTAGGTTCCCGCGTTCGCGGGAATGACATCTGGGGTGTATCGGCTCTTAATTCTAAAATGGAAACTACAATTTTTGATAATACTGAAAAAAATTTCAAATGTGCATGAATTTTAAAAATGCTAATATCCTTTCCATTGACCAATTTGAAAAAGTTGACATCGCTGAAATTTTTTCGGTGGCAGCAGCGATGGAACCGTATGCTCAGCGAAAAAAAATCACTCGTGTATTAGAGGGAGCCGTCCTTGGAAATATTTTTTTCGAACCGAGCACGCGCACGCGCATGAGCTTCTCAACCGCATTTCAGCGGCTTGGCGGAGCGGTCTTTGAAATGGCTGACGTGAATTCTTCTTCTTTAGTGAAGGGAGAATCGCTCTATGACACGAGCCGCGTCATGGAAAGTTACGTTGACCTGTTTGTCGTCCGCCATCCTACCAAAGGAGTTGTCCAAGAATTTGCAGAGGCCACAGATCGCCCGCTCATCAATGGCGGAGATGGGACTGGTGAACATCCGACTCAAGCATTACTCGATCTTTATACGATCATGAAAGAGCAAGGTCGCAGCTTCGAACAGCTGGATGGGCTTTCTATCGCCATGGTTGGCGATTTAAAACATGGACGCACGGTTCACTCGCTCACGAAACTGCTCTCGCTCTTTAAAAATATTCACTTCACTTGGATTGCGCCAGAGCCTTTGAAGATGCCAGAATCCATCTTGGAAGAGGCGCGTCAACACGGTCATCACGTTCATCAAACGGAAGATTTCAAAACCGGCATTGCTAACGTTGACGTTGTTTACATGACACGCCTGCAAGAAGAACGCTTCTCCTCAGCAGAAGAAGCGCAAGCTTATCGTGGCCACTACAGCCTCAATCGCGCGACCTACGAGCAATGCTGTTCCCCAGGAACGATCATCCTTCATCCGCTACCACGTGATCAGCGCGCTAATGAGATTGATGTGGACCTCAACGACCATCCTGCCCTTGCTATTTTCAGACAAGCCGCCAATGGAATTCCAATTCGCATGGCTCTTTTTGCAATGCTCCTCGATGTGGTCAAACAAGTTCAAAAATCAGCTAGAGACGCAGTTTAGTCAGATAAAAATTAAACTGAATGAGTCGAGGGTGAAGAAGCCACAGCCACAGTTTTATCTGCCGGTGAAGCTGCTGTTGGCGTCAGTTTAAGACCTGGAAGTAAATCTCCTTCCGTCGTGCCAACACCTTGAACTCGCCGCTTTGCAAGACGCTCTGGAGAAATACGAACAACTTCGTGAGCTAATCCAAGCTTTTCCATCATCCAAATAAGGTAAGAAGAAGGATCGATCTGCCACCAACGCATGCCATGAAAAGCAGAACGAGGGAAGGCATGATGGTTGTTGTGCCATCCTTCACCCATCGCCAAGAGGCCGAAAAGAAAATTATTGCGACTGCGATCTGTTGTTTCAAAATCACGTCCTCCAAAAGTGTGGCAAATCGAATTGATCGACCAAGTAACATGATGATTGAGAAAGACGCGAACGAGACCACCCCAGAGAAATCCTTCAAAGCATCCCTGCTTGAATCCAGTAAGTCCACCACCATGGAGCGATTGAAGCCAACCACACACAAGTGTCGGAACAAGAAAACCGAGAACAACCCAAAGAAGAAATGTGTTGCTGATAAAAACAATCAAGCGATCTTTCAAAAGAGGGCCTGCATACTTTTCAAGATTGGGTTGAAAGTCATCTAAAATCCAGCCGACATGACCATGGATAAAATCTTTTACAGGGCTATGAGGATCACCCTCCTGATCAGAGTTAGCGTGATGCTGAATGTGAGTGGCTGCCCAATTGAGCGCAGGACCCTGCAGTGTCATAGAGCCGAGAGCCAAGAAAATAGCACGGATCCAATCAGGCGCGTGAAATGCTTTGTGAGTAAGCATCCGATGAAATCCAATCGTGATACCAAATCCTCCCAAGATGAACATAACTAACATTACGATGAGTGAGCTCATGTGAACCATGCGGTTCCATAACAAGACAATGGCATAAACAGTAGCCAGAAGAGGCGCCCAAACAGCAAGAAACAAGATTATTTTGTTGAGGGCCGAAGATTCTTTTTTACTCATAGACCTACACTCTAAACGAGAACACCTCACAAAGCAAGGAAGGGTTCTTGAGGCGACTAAAGCAAGAAAAAATAAATTAACCGCGAAATACGCGAAATAACACGAAAAAGAATTTATTTTTAGCGCCTTTTCGCGTATTTCGAAGTTCTTTATTTTCTATTTGAGACTCAAAATAAACTCCGCAATATTTCGACTTGCCGCCGGATGAGCGAGCTTACTCAAATGTCCTCTCCAACGATGCCACATCGCTGCATCATGATCAAAAATTTCTGTAACGGAAGCAGCTATATTCACAGGATAATGAACAGCCAATCGCCCGATATCGAGGCGCTCGATGAGTTCAATATTTCCCTCTTCTTGTCCAGGCACAACATGACTGATTAAAACAGGACATTGAGCAGCCATGGCCTCATGCACGATTGCCCCGCCTGCTTTTCCAATATAGAGATGATGCGACGTTAATAATTCTGGGATCTGATCGGTCCAGCCTAAGAGTTTTATTTTTTTCCCATCGACGAGAGAAGACTTTTCTAGAGCCGCATGCAGCTCCTCTAATCGTCCTGTTACTATCGTCACTTCAATGTCAGGCAATTGATGCAGTTCTTGGAGCACTTCCAGCGTATGAGGCAATTTTGAAGAAGGGAGATAAAGAATCTTCCATGGCGGAAGCGATGTCATTGTCACCATCGCCAAGGTTGCTAAACGAGGCGTCACAGGAAATCCAAGAATTTTAATTTTTTCAGGAGTGATGTGATCATGTTTTACGATCGCGGCTGTCTCTTCATCAGCAACGATGAAAAAATTACTTGCCGGGCAACGATACCAAGAAGTGTTGACGGCCGTAGAATCAGTGATGACTGTCACCAAAGGAACCTGGCAGGCGAGATGGCAATCCTGGCGCAATTGATGAAGCAAAAAAGAATAGAGAGGATAAGTTGAAATAATAACATCGGGATTAAATTCACCGATTAATTTTCCCAGCGCCTGCTTTAAGTGACGCGCCATAAAAAGCGTCTTTTCGAGACCGCCAGGGTAGTTGAGAAAATCAAAAATTTGTTCCCAGACAAAAGGAAGCTTGTTGATTGCTAAAAGATATCCTTTTTGAAGCAGCTTGTTCACTCGAGGATGAGTCAAGGTGTAAATATCCACAACTCTGACAGTGACATCAGAACCTGTCTTAAAAGTCGCTGAAGCTGATGAAGAACAAGGAGTCGACGGCGCACAGCGGCTGAGTGTATCGTTCATACTCGATGACGCGAGCACCGGCGCGACGCAGTTATTCGCAGCATCAGTAGACTTTGAAGGCAGGTTCTCAGGATGCTCTTGCAATGCTTCACATATATTGCGAGCGGCTGTGTTGTGCCCATCTCCAAAGCCTGCAGTCAGTATTAAGATTTTCTTCATAATGAATAAAGAGGCGAGGTTAATTCTAAATAATTATTAGGTCGTGTATAAAAAAGTTGAGTCATTGCCAAGTACCGAGTTGCAAAGGCTGCTTCGCTGTAGCAGAGATAATAAAACCATTTTCTAAGAAATAAAGGATCGTCTCCTTGTTTTTTCAATGCTGGAAGGGCTTCTATCAAATTCTCTCGCCAACTTTGAAATGTCTTCGCTGCAGAAGGAGTCCTATCCTCTACTTCCAAGAGGCGCAGGTTACTAACGTCATTGAGGGCTTCTGTCATCCGACGCAGCGACATGACCTGTGATCCAGGCTCCATATGCTTTTGGACAAAGTCGACGCTATCACGCCGTAATGGATATTCGTTATCACCACAAAGAGGAGTTTGAATCACCATCAAGCCACGGGGCGCTAAAAGATCTTCAATTTTTGAAAAAAAAGTTTCGCCACACCGATCCGCAACATGCTGCAACATTTCAATCACAACAATTTTATCAAATCGCCCGCTCAAATCACGATAGTCACAAAAACTAACTTCCACCAAATCAGCAACCCCTGCTTGCTCCACACGCAGAGCAGCCTCTCGAAATTGCTCTTCAGAAATCGTGACAGCCTGAACACGGCATTGATATTTTTTGGCAGCATAGATTGCAAACTCTCCCCACCCGCAACCTAAGTCTAAAAGATAGTCGTGCGATCCTAATCGTAACTTTTGACAAAGCTGTTCCCATTTTGCTTCCTGTGCCTCCTCTAGCGTTTGCTCAGGAGAAGTATAATGAGCAGCAGAGTAAGTCATCGAAGGGCCCAACCAAGCTTTAAAAAAACCACTCCCCAAATGATAAGGATCCTGCACCTGTTCTCGGCTTTTCTTTTTGCTATTAACGCAAAGATGATATTTCCATTGAGTCAGGCTTTTTAAAAAATCAATCTTTCGCCCTTGGTGTTTCTGGGTAGCAACCGTGGAAAAGACTTCTCGATTGAGGAAGCACCAAGCAAGCACATGTGTTAAGTCATCGGTCTCCCATTCTTGGTGAAGATAGGATTCGGCAAAGCCAAGAGTTCCATGTAAAACACAACGCCGATAAAAATCTTCATCTTTAATGGACATCTTTGCCTCTAGCTCCTTCCCCAGCCCGCCAAAGAGCCTGCAAGCGCTGCCTGGCATCATCATCCTAAACTCTCCATGTTTTCCTCGACTGAAAGCATCGATAACAAGCTGCCTGTAAAATTTTTGGAAAGCGCCTTCGAACATGGTTTTTATAATTGTTCAACTCCTTCTGGCGAAGGAGTCGCACAATTATGTTGAAAGGTTGAAGCGTTGAAAAGTTGAAAAGTTTGGTTCATCTCACGTTTTCTTTCATGGAGGCTGCTGCAAGCAGTCTATCAGACTGCCAACTAAGAACTGCCAACTGACAACTCGCTTTGCTAATTCATTCAACAAAGACCGGATGGGGAGAGATTCGAACTCTCGGTACCGATAAAGGTACACACGCTTTCCAAGCGTGCGCAATCGACCACTCTGCCACCCATCCAAAAGCAGCTCACAGGTTACAGGCTACAGGTTGCAGGGTAAAGGCAAAAGAAATTGCAACGCGTGTGACACAAGAAATATTGAAATCCTTTCAACTCTTCTTTAGACTTTTCCAAATGAGTTCTACTGCAAGCCCATCACCGATGATCAATGTCCAAATTAATGGGACATGGAAACAATTTCCAAAAGGGACTCGCCTCATCGAGGCCTGTATGCAAAGCGGCGAGCATATTCCTCATTATTGTTATCATCCGAAGTTGAGCGTCCCTGGTAATTGCCGCATGTGTTTAGTAGAAACCGGCGCTCCCAAGATGAGCCCGGATCGCAAGCCAGAGCTTGGTCCTGACGGGCATCCGCTGATTAACTGGAGTCCACGGCCAGCAATTTCGTGTGCACTTGAAGTGTCCGAAGGAATGGCAGTCCGCACCAACTCTCCACTCGTCGAAGAGTGTCGCAAAGGCGTGATGGAATTTTTGCTCATCAACCATCCACTCGATTGTCCGATTTGCGACAAAGCAGGCGAATGTCGCTTGCAAGAATTCTCCGTGGAATATGGTCATGGAGGATCTCGCTTCGAAGAAGAGAAAGTTAAAAAACCAAAGCATGTCGACATCGGCCAGCACATTGTCCTTGATGACGAGCGCTGCATCCTCTGCTCTCGCTGCATCCGCTTCATGCAAGAAGTCGCGCATGATGATGTTCTTGGATTTGTCAATCGCGGGAGTCACTCGACGCTGACCGTTCATCCTGGAAAGCGGCTCGACAACAACTACTCGCTCAACACCGTGGATATTTGTCCCGTTGGCGCTCTGACCTCCAAAGATTTTCGTTTTAAAATGCGTGTTTGGTTTTTGAAAGAAACCAAAACCATCGACGTTAGTTGCGGCACCGGCTCCAATATTTTGATCGGCAGTCGTGAAAATAAAGTCCATCGCATCACACCGAGGCAAAACGAAGAGGTCAACTCGTATTGGATGCCTGACTCTCATCGTCTCAATTACAAATACATCGAATGCGAAGATCGCCTCACTCAACCGCATGTTAGCAACAACAGACCTCTTTCAAAATTCGCTGCTGGCGATGAAGAGCAAGGAGAGACGGCGCACAGGCGAGGAGTGTATAAGGAAATACTCGACGAGACGAGCACCGGCACGACGCAGCTATTCGCGTCAGCAGTAGAATTTGGGAAAAGGTCTGCTACGTGGCATGAAGCTCTGGAAGAGGCTGCCCAAGCACTTCGCGAGGCGACTCCAGGTTCCGTCGCTTTGATTGCGTCTGGTCGCATGACCAATGAAGAACTCTTCTTAACGCGTCGTCTGCAGCAAGCGCTCTCCATCGAACTTTTTGACATTCGTCCTCGTGCTCAAGAGGGAGATGGATTTTTGATCGCCAACGATGGCAATCCCAACACTCGCGGCGCTCAGCTTCTAGGGCTCACGAGCAGCGAGCCAGGATCGCGCCTCTCAGCCATCGAAACAGGCATCGCCTCTGGAAGAATCACCTCGTTGATTTGCCTCCATGAAAACGCTGTTGCCTGCGGCATTTCAGAAGCATCACTAGCTTCCTTGAAAAACTTGATCGTTCTCGACATTCTTCCCAATGCTACAACCAAGCTGGCCACCATTCTTTTGCCAGGCTCTGCTGCAGCGGAAAAGCGCGGATCGATGATCAACGTCAAAGGTCGTCTGCAACGCCTCCATCAGGCATTGCAACCTCCAGGGTCCGCACGGGATGATTGGGAAATTTTAAACGACTTGATTCGATTAATTACTTCGCATCCTGGCCCAGCCATGATCGAAGGACTCTTTAACGAAATGGCAACGGAAGTTCCTGCGCTGTCAGGATTGAGCCTTGGGAAAATTGGAGACTTGGGAATTGCTTTGGCATTATAACTCTTCGTAATCGTTCAAATGAGCGGTCTTGAAAAAAGAAATCTCTGTTTCAACACAGAAAAATATAACGTTGAATTTTCAGACCGAGCATCGCTACACCCACACTTTCATCCTCGCGAACGCGAGGCCCCAGCAGGCTATCGATCTTCAACTTTGTTTTCGAAAAAGTGTTCTTGTTGGCTTCGTATTTCTTTTAGGATTTTTAACGCTACTACCAAAATTAGAATTGGCGGTCTCCTAGGTTCCCGCGTTCGCGGGAATGACAGTTGTTTTTTTATGAAATTACATTAGAGCGTTTTAAAAAAATTTATAGCCGATACAGTGCCAGGAACGAGGCGCGCAGACCCGCAGTGTATAGAGATACTCGAGGACACGAGCACCGGAGTGACGCCGCAATGTGCGGCTATAACTTTTTTGAAAATGCTCTAGCTGGGCTTCATGAGCTATCAATGCATCTCTTAGTGCCGCTTCGTCCTGATCTAAAAATTCCCCCGGAGGAATAATCATTCCTTGCTGACTAATACCATCTCCCTAAAATAACTGGACCATCTGACTTGTTATTTTGGCGCTGAGCTTCGTTGTCAGATCTGGCGTTATGTTCGCATAGCGCTGCACTCTTCCGCCTTGCTCAACACCAAACTTCCAGCGTCTTATAGCAGCGTCTTATAGTCCATTTATTTTGGGGAGATGTTATAAGAACATTGACCGATTTTGCTGTCTCTGCAGCTAGGTGATGCCAACGTGGCGCCAATGTTCTTTTTTGAACAGCTAGCTGCTCCCTACCTACCAAAGAGTCAATTTGTGCTTCTTGTAGTAAAGCAATCTCTTTATCTAAAAAAGAGGATGTGCCGCCGGCAACCTCATCAATTTTTCTAAAGCAAACCTTTTCAAGGCAGGGATAACATTTGGCCTGAGAAAACGAACAGGTGCTATTGCCATTGCTGGAGCACTAGAGGAAGAAGAAGTCGCCTCTTGCCCTTCCGAAGCGGCTTGGGGAGCAGTCTCAACAATACTAGACATCGTCTCTCCCCTCGCTCTTTTGGAGGAGCTATTTTCTTCGTCTCCCGTCCCATCTTCGTCTGACTCTGTTCTGTCTGCTGCTGCACGATTGCGATCTGTCTGCTCCTCAACTGTCAAGGGAGGGGACTCACTTTTTGGCTCTCCACCAAATATCCTTTTAGGACCAGCATGTACCTCAGCTATTAAAAAAGAGAAACTAGGAGACCGAACAAAAATAAAGTTTTAAGAAATTTCATGTGGGCCGGGCATGCTACTGCTTGCGATTCGAAAAGCAACGAGAAAAATTTTCTGTTTCTAGACCCGTTTTTAGGTTTAATCATTATAATCGCTTCGCAGCCTCAAGCACTTTTTCTCGGCTATTGAATGCAGACATCCTAAAAAAACCTTCTCCAGCACGCCCAAAGCCGCTTCCAGGAGTGACGACAATTTGTTTGTCATGCAACATCCGATCGAAAGTCTGCCAGCTAGTTTCTCCCGCTGGTCCTTTGATCCAAAGGTAAGGCGCGTTAGAGCCGCCATAGACCGTCAATCCAGCCGCTGTCACGGCCTCACGCAAGATAGCTGCATTGCCCATGTAATGCTCAATCAAGGCGCGAACTTCGCGTTTCCCTTGCTCGCTGTAAAGCGCAGCAGCACCACGCTGCGTGATGTAACTCACGCCATTAAATTTTGTCGTGAAGCGACGATGCCACAACGGATGCAGCGGCCGTTGATCGCCCTGCGAGGTCCTTGCCATCAGCTCCTTGGGGACGACGGTGAAAGCACAACGTACGCCAGTGAATCCTCCACTTTTGGAAAAACTTCGAAACTCAATCGCACATTCGCGCGCTCCAGGAATTTCATAAATCGAATGAGGAATTGAAGGGTCTTGAATGTAGGCTTCGTACGCCGCATCGAAAAGAATCAACGCTTTATTCGCTCGCGCATACTCCACCCAAGCCGTCAGGGCCTCGCGTGAGGCAACAGCTCCCGTCGGATTATTCGGATAACAAAGATAGATGACGGAAACTTTTTCTTGAGGCAGCTCGGGAACAAAATAATTTTCTGGTTTGCAAGTGAGGTAGACCAATCCTTCATAAGATCCATCTTCCTTCGCCGGGCCTGTATGCCCCGCCATCACATTGGTATCAACATAGACAGGATAAACCGGATCCATCACCGCAATCCGATTATCACTTCCTAAAATATCGAGAATATTTCCTCCATCACACTTGGAGCCATCGGAAACAAAAATCTCATCCTCCGTAATTGTGATGCCTCGCGCACGATAATCGTGCTCCACAATCGCTTGACGTAAAAAATCGTAGCCTTGCTCTGGCCCATAACCATAAAAACTTTCGCGCCGCCCCATTTCATCCACCGCTTTGTGCAGTGCTTCGACGACAGACGGCGGCAGCGGCTCCGTCACATCCCCAATACCACAACGAATGAAGCGCGCAGCCTTGTCAGGATGCAGGTCTGAGAATTCTTTCACACGCCGAGCAATTTCAGGAAAAAGATAACCGGCTTTGAGTTTGAAGTAGTTGGAATTGAGACTGAAGGCTGAAGGCTGAAGGCTGGAGGCTGAAGAATTTTTCATGTGTTCACTTTTAAAAAATCAGCATCTCTTCTTAAATTGATCAAAATGGTATCTAGCAAAACTCAAAGCTGAAGCATTCTTAATGACAATCATTTTATAACATCAGTCCTTCCGCCTTTAGCCTTTAGCCTAAAAATTATCTTTGATAATTTTTCTCTGCCACATCCCAATTCACCACACTCCACCAAGCTTTCAAATAATCAGCGCGACGATTTTGGTAGTTGAGATAATAAGCATGTTCCCAAACATCATTTCCAATGATCGGTTGATTCCCATCCATAATCGGCGAATCTTGATTGGGCGTAGAAATAATTTCTAAAGCTCCACTTTTATTTTTAATGAGCCAAACCCAGCCGCTTCCAAAACGCCCTAGACCAGCTGCTTCAAATTTTGCTTTAAACTCATCGAAGCTACTAAACGTTTTGTTGATATCCTCTGCCAAAGGGCCAGCAGGAGCTGAAGCACCGCCAGGAGTGAGGAGCTCCCAAAAAAAAGTGTGATTAGAATGTCCACCACCATTGTTGCGTACGATTGTTCGAACGGCTTCGGGAACAACGCTGAGGTTAGCAATCAGTTCGTTGACCGACTTTGCAGCTAACTCAGGGAGATCTTTGAGCGCATTATTGAGATTAGTGACATAAGCTCCATGATGCTTGTCATGGTGAATTTCCATCGTCTTGACATCGATAGAAGGTTCAAGAACGTTCGAAGCGTAAGGGAGTGGTGGTAGTGTGTAAGACATAAGCAAAAAATAGTGAGGAATGAGTAGCTGGTAAAGAGTTTTTCAATCTAAAAAAAATTTCGCCACAAAGCATAGTCATGAAGATATGTTTTTGTTAGAATTTCTTTTTTCACCAGTATGAAAAAATTTCTTTTACTTTTGTTCCCTCTCCTCTTTTTTTAGGTTGCGCTCTTTTTGAAACAAGAGACTCTCGGCTGAATACATTTCATACTGTTGTGCTCGATCCAGGCCATGGTGGCTGCGACCCCCGTGCTCGCGCAGTCAAGGGGATGGATGAAAAAAACCTCAGTTTAGATGTTGCTCAGCGCGTTAAACCGTTGCTCGAAGCAGAAGGCTATCGCGTCATCATGACGCGCACCAATGATACTTTCATTCCTCTCGCAGCGCGAGCTTCCATCGCCAATGCTCCTCTGATGCTATTTTTGTGAGCATTCACTTTAATGCTTCTCCCAAACGTTCTGCCAGCGGCGTGGAAACTTATTACTACTGCTACAGCTCAGAACCGCTTGCAGCCGCTCTATTTCAAGAGCTATGTTCTCAGCGACGATGCCCTCGTCGTGGCGTAAAGCGTGCTGTTTTTTATGTCCTAAGCCACAACCATTGTCCGGCAACATTGTTAGAGTTGGGTTTTGTTTCTAATCGCAAAGAAAATGCTTTTTTACAAACTCCTAAATTCCGTGAGCAACTTGCCAAGCAGATTGCAGCAGGGATTGCGAAGGCTAGAGAGTCTTAAAGCTGCTCTAAAAAATCTTTAATACGTTCCGTAAAGCTCCGATGAAGCGGTGTGTTTTCTTCTCTGCACAATTTAGAAAAGCGCTCAAGGGCTTCCCGCTGCTCTGTGTTGAGCTTGGTGGGCACTTCCACCTCCACACGAACATGAAGGTCTCCTCTGCTAGCGCTTTGGAGCGCTGTCATTCCATGGCCTCGGAGACGGAAGGAAGAAGCACTTTGTGTTCCAGCTGGAATCTTTAAAGCAACAGGACCTTTTAATGAGGGAACTTGAACTTCTCCTCCGAGCGCTGCAACCACAAAAGGAATCGGAATTTGACAATACAAATTCATTCCATCTCGTTTAAAAATGGGATGCTCTTGGAGATGAATAATAACGTAGAGATCTCCTTTGCCACCACCGCGCGCTCCTGCTTCTCCAGCTCCTACCGAGCGCAACCGAGAGGCATCCTCAATACCAGCTGGGATTTTCAAATTAATTTGAGATGTTTTTTCACCACATCCCTCTCCATGACATTTTTTGCACGGCTTATCAATCATCTGGCCTGCTCCGTGACATTGAGGACACGGTTGAACAACCTGAAAAAAACCACGCGCCACCGCTACTTGCCCTCGTCCATGACAGAGAGAACATGTTTTTGATTTTCCACCTGCAGCTGCTCCCAAGCCATCACACTCATCACAAGTATCTAGCTTGCTAATTTCAATTTCTTTTTCGCAACCAGTAAAAGCCTCTTCTAAAGTAATCTCTAGATCATAACGAAGATCAGAACCACGCTGCTTGCCACTTTGCTGAGCGCCTCCCTGCGCTTGCCCAAAGAATTGCTCGAAAATTCCAGCGCCAGGCCCACCTTGAGACCCAAAGGCCTCTCGAAAAAGATCAAAGGGATCGTGAAAGCCCGCTGAACGACCTCCGCCGCCCCCTGCTCCTTGAAAAGCAGCATGACCATAGCGATCATAGGCAGCTCGTTTTTCAGCGTTCCCAATGACATCATACGCCTCTGCAAGCTCTTTAAATGAGGCTTCTGCAGCAGCATCGCCAGGATTTTTATCCGGATGGTATTTTACAGCGAGCTTGCGATAGGATTTTTTAATTTCCTCTTGCTGGGCTGTTCGCGAGACACCCAAAATTTCATAATAGTCACGTTTGGTCATAGAAAGAGGTTGCAGGTTACAGGTTGCAGTTTACAGGTAAAGTAACTTGTGTCTGGCAAACCAAAAAAATGTGATTATTAAAAAAAAAATTAGTTGTAAAGAAGATGTCGTTTTTGTTCATTGATCATTTTTGGCCTGCAACCTGCAACCTGCAACCTGCAACCTGCAACCTGTATGCTGTTAACCTGCAACCTGATTTCCCTTGCTCACGATCACTGCCGCCGGCCTGATGAGCCGGTCTGCCAGCTTATATCCACGGCGCACTTGACTGATGACGTTTCCTTCAGGAACTTGTTCGTGCGATTCATGACCGATGGCTTCGTGCAATTTTGGATCAAATTGCTGCCCAATAGCCTCAACGGCAGTAATCCCATGTTCTTTAACGAAATCAAAGAGTTGCCGTTGCACCATAGAAAGGCCTTGTACGATGCTTGCGGCACTGACGTCAGGAGCTGTTTTTGCAACTTCCAATCCCAATTCAAAATTATCCAAAATCGGAATCAGTTTTTCTAAAAGTCCCATATTAGCATAACGAATCGCTTCTTCTTTTTCACGAATCATTCGTTTCCGATAATTTTCTAAATCAGCCGCGGTTCGGAGCGATTGATCACGATATTTGTTAACCTCTGCTTGCAATGCTTCCACAGGGTCTTGCGGAGCAGCTGGAGGAGGCGTTATTGGTTCTGGTGAGACTGGAGCAGCCTCTGCCGCGTTGTGCTCGTGGTGACAACAGTCACCGTCATGATGATGATGAGAAGAATGAGGATCTGTGTGTTTCATAATGATAAAATGACAATTTAAATTTTTTTGATGCCAATCAAGGTGATGTCATCATACTGAGGTTGGTGAGCCACAAAATCTTGAAGTTCCTCCGTTAATTTTTTGAGAAAATCTGAAGCGCTTTGTGTCGCATTTTTCTTCAGACAACTGATCAGCCGTTCGATTCCAAATTCGCGCCCGTCAGCATTCAAGGCCTCTGTGACTCCATCTGTATAAAGCAAGAGACAATCTCCTGCCTCAAAACAAAATGGAAAATCAGTACAAAACCTATCGAATACTTCTCCGCTGTCAATACCAACAGCCATTCCTTTAGGATTAAGTTTTTCCACCACTCCATCTTTAGCATGATAAAAAAGAGGGGCATCGTGCCCTGCGCGCGCTAATTGAGCGGTGTTGTTGGTCTGATCAATTGTTACATAGGCCATACTAATGAACATATCTTCTTTCATGTCAGGATAAAGTTGTCGATTGACGAGCTTCACAACTTCACAGGGAGAAGATTGTCCCGTTGCTTGAGCGCGCAGCACACTACGAGCCATCGTCATAATCAAAGACGCAGGAACACCTTTTCCTGAAACATCCGCGATAGCGATGCCGAGATGATGTTCGTCAATTTTAAGGTAATCAAAATAGTCACCACTCAATGCACAAGCAGGAATATTGATGCCGCTAATTTCATAACCAGGTAATGTTGGGGCCTCTGCTGGCAGCAGTAATTGTTGGATATCGCGAGCAATATTCATATCCCGATCCATGATTTTTTTCTCGCCGGCTTCGTGATAAACAGTTTGATGATAGAGCGAAAAAGAGACCTGCTCCATGATGATGCGAAAAAGCTCTAATCCTCCTTTAGAAAAAGAAATTTTCGGAGCATTGCCGAGTGCCAGCACTCCAACTGTTCTGTTTCCATAGCGCAAAGGACTGATCAAGGCAGCATCAAGGCCTTGTTCTACCAGCTCTGAGGGTAACTCTTCTCGCGTCAAAAATTTTGGTCCAGGCCAATCCCAAGCTTCTCCCAAGAGACCTTGCCCTCTCAAAATCGTATGAAGCCTTAAAAAACTGTGAGCAGCAGAAGTGCTTTCTTCATGATGATGACATGATGGAGAAACTGGTTGCTGCACCACTTCAGGAAGCATGACAAAAGGAGGCGCCTTTTCTGTTAAGAAGCAAGGAGCGAGCATCTTTTCTTCACGATCAACAAAATAGAGTGCTCCTCCGGTAGCTTCTAAAATTCGCACACATCCTTCCACGATCAGTCGATACAATTCTTTAGAGCGAACTCCTTGGGAAGAAGCCTCTACAAGGCTATGTAAGAAACTAAAAACTCGATTCTCTTCCAATTGAAGTTCTCGACGCGTTTTCTTCAACTCTTTAACACGCCTGCGCTGAGCCCAAAGTAAGACTAGCAGTACCAAGGAAAAAAGAAAAAAAATGAGAGACATGAGGTCTGACTACCAACGTCCCGTTGGTAGTGTTGAAAAGTTGAAGGGTTGAAACGTTGAGGGAAAGTTCATCTATAGCATGTTCCCGTAACTTATAAAACCAGTATTCTTTTTATCGTCAATTTTTCCAAGGATCTTCAGACTTAAAAATTCTTTTCAACCTTTCAACGTTTCAACAGAGCTTATTCGAAAATGATTCTATCATTTTTGGATAAACTCTACATCATTTCTAATAAACCCTGAAATTTTGGAGCATTAGCTTGATTGGCTGTTACGAGGGCTTCATGTGCTGAACGCACCGTCTCTTCTACTGATTTCTTAGATATATTAGCAGCCTCTGTTACTTGAAAAAAAGCGTGCTCAGCAGCGGCAGAGGGACACTCCTTTCCCTCGGCAATAGGTCGGATAGAAAAGAGCTGATCAAGCCCAAGATTTTCCATCAGCTGCTTATTTCCTTCACTCACATTAATCACTCGCAGGCTTCCTTCTTTCTTAATTTTGAGGCGCTGCGCAATACCAGTCAACGTTCCCATGAAGGTAGAATCTAGCTGCTCGCATTCTCCCAAATCGATAATGTAATCGTAGCGACCTTGCTCCAATTGCTCTTGCACTATTTTTTTCAAGCAAGGACTGCATTGAAAACTGCCACGGCCTATCACCCTGATCCAAACATTTTCATCAATACAAGCTAGAGAAACTACAGGAATCATAAGTTGGAGTTACCTTGAAAAACGAATTTTGGAAAGAAATTTCCGCGAAGAGGGAAAAAATCACCCGAAGAAATCGACCCTAAACACAAAACTTCTGACGTGCGCCGACGAAGGCAGGGGCCACATGGGTGAAAATCCCATCGGTTGAATTAGACGATTCACAACCGAAAACAATATCCAGAATGAGGTCGCGAGACTGAATCTACAAGCGGGATATTGATTGAATCAGCAGGCCATAATGAAAATAAACCTTA